>NZ_JANLGL010000168.1:0-12222 GCF_024655625.1 Pseudomonas sp. 18.1.10 | reverse complement strand
CTGGCTTGCCTGCGATGAGGCCAGCACAGCCAATACCTCTGTTGAATGACACACCACTATCGCAGGCAAGCCAGCTCCCACAGGTTTAACCGTGTTGTGTCAGTAGCCATTGGGGGATGCGGCGTTCTAGGTAGTAGCTTGGATGCTTGAGCGATCCGTCAACAAATCCGACGTGCCCGCCTTTTGCCGTCAACTCAAACTCCGTGCAGTCCGACAACTCACCAGCCTCCGGCAAGCTATGGGCAAACACAAACGGATCATCCGCCGCATGAATTATCAGCGTCGGCGTACGAATCTCACCCAGGTAATAGCGACTCGACGCGCGGCGATAGTAATCCTCGGCACTGAGGAACCCATGCAACGGCGCCGTCACCCGCCCATCGAAATCCCAGAACGTGCGCATCTTCTCCAGCGAACCCAAGGCTTCCAGGGTTTTCAGCCCGTCTGCGCGGCCGTCCTGCAGGAAGCGGCGCTGCTTGACGCGGATATACGCGAGCATTTCACGCATGAAGTGCTTCTGGTAAACCCGCGAAAAACCCAGGCCGATACGGTCCGCGCATTGATCCAGGCGAAACGGCACCGACACCGCCGCCGCGCCGTGCAAGCCTGATGCCGCGCCGGTTTCACCGAGGTGCTTGAGCAACACATTGCCCCCCAGCGAGTAACCCACCGCATACAGCGGCGCCAATGGTCGCTGGGCCCGTAGATGGGCAATCGCCGCTGCCAGGTCTTCGCTGGCGCCGGAGTGATAGCTGCGCGCCAACAGATTTGGTTCCCCCGAACACCCGCGCCAATTCAGCGCTGCGCTGGCCCAACCCTGGCGGGCGAGGGCTTTTTGCAGGCCGGCCACGTAGGGCGAGTTGGATGAGCCGGTGAGCCCGTGCAGCACCAGCACCAACGGCGCCTGGGCGTCGTGGGGGCCGTGCCAGTCGAGGTCGAGGAAGTCGCCGTCGTCCAGCCACAGGCGTTCGCGTTGGCGTTCGATATGGGTCGCGGGGCGCCACAGCGGCCCCCACAGCGTTTGCAGGTGGGGGTTGCCGAGGCCGAAGGCGGGGGTGAACAGGTGGTTGGAAGGTTCCATGGATTCCCCGGTGTTGTGGCGAGGGAGCTTGCTCCCGCTGGGCTGCGCAGCAGCCCCATCAAGAACGCCGGATGTATTCAGTCAGAACACTGTTGCCGGTTTTGGGGCTGCTTCGCACCCCAGCGGGAGCAAGCTCCCTCGCCACAAAGTCAGGCGGCGCTTTCGACCAAACGGTGCCATAGCGCGTAGTACACCCGACCGGACTTCTGTTCCCGGTGCAGGCGCCACGCACCCGGCAGGCCCAGGGTGGAAGGCGCGGTCTCGCTTTCAGTGTAGATCCACGCATCCGGCGCCAGCCATTGGCGTTCTTCCAGCAGCGCACACACGGTCGGCAGCAGGTTCTGGTTGAACGGCGGGTCGAGGAACACCACGTCGTACTCGCTGGCCGGCTGGGTTTCCAGGTAGCGCAGGGCGTCGGCGGTTTGCACCTGGCCGTTGGTGCAGCGCAGGGTGCCCAAGTGTTCCTTGAGGCTGGAGACCGCGACGTTGCTGGCGTCCAGCGCCTGGGCCTGGGCCGCGCCACGGGACAGCGCCTCCAGGAACAGCGCGCCGCTGCCGGCGAACGGGTCCAGCACCTTGGCCCCGCCGATGTACGGCGCGAGCCAGTTGAACAGGGTTTCACGCACGCGGTCTGGCGTTGGGCGCAGGCCCACGACGTCAGGGAAGCTCAGCTTGCGGCTGCCCCATTCACCGCCAATGATGCGCAGTTGGCCCACACCGTTGTGTACGTTGTGGACGGGTTTTTTCGGGCGAGATGTACTGGCCATTAATGCTCCGGGACCCCGAGCGGCTGCTCGGCGGGTTTATCAGTAGGGGGCGGTAGTGGCTTTTGCGCAGTGGTCGGGCCGGCGGTCACGATGACCATCTTGTCGGCGCTCAAGTGTTTGTTCATTGCAGCCTTGACCTGCTCTACGGTCAGGGCCTGGGATTGTTTCATGAAATCTTCCAGATAGCTCAGCGGCAGGTTGTAGAAACCCATCGCGCCCAGCTGCCCGACGATATCGGCGTTGCTCGCGGTAGATAGCGGGAAGCTGCCGGCCAGCTCGCGCTTGGCGTCATCCAGTTCCTTTTGGGTCGGGCCGGTCTTCAGGTAGTCAGCCACCACCTCTTCAACCAGGCGCAGGGTGCCGCCGCTCATTTCGGCGCGGGTCTGCAGGTTTATCATGAACGGGCCGCGCACCTGCATCGGTGAGAAACCGGAGTAAACGCCGTAGGTCAGGCCGCGTTTTTCCCGCACTTCGCTCATCAAGCGCGTGCCAAAGCCACCGCCGCCGAGGATCTGGTTGCCCAGGGACAAGGCCGCGTAGTCAGGGTCGGCGCGGTCGATGCCGAGTTGGGCGAACAGCAAGTGCGTCTGCTTGGACGGAAACTCGATATGGCTCAGGCCGGCTTTAGGCTCGGTCGGTTGGGCGATCTTCGCCAGCGCCGGGCCCTTGGGCAGCGATGCCGACACCTTGGCCGTCATGGCTTCGGCTTCGGCGCGGGTCAGGTCGCCGACCACCGCAATCACCGCATTGCCAGCGGCATAGGCCTTGGCGTGGAAGCCCTGCAACTGCGCGAGGCTGATCTTCGGCACGCTTTCGGGTGTGCCTTCGCTCGGGTGCGCGTAAGGGTGGTCGCCGTACAGGCGCTTGAACAGCTCCAGGCTGGCCAGCTTGGCCGGGTTCTGCTTCTGGTATTCGAAGCCGGCGAGGATCTGGTTCTTGATGCGCGCCAGGGAGTCGGCCGGGAAGGTCGGCTTGCCGATCACCTCATCAAACAGCGACAGGGCCGCGTCACGCTTGTCGCCGGCGCTCAGGCTGCGCAGGGACACCAGCGCCATGTCGCGGTAGGCACCATTGCCAAAGTCGGCGCCCAGGCCTTCGAAGTCACGGGCGATCTGGCTCACATCCTTGCCCGGCACGCCTTCGTTGAGCATGGCGTTGGTCATCAGCGCCAGGCCCGGCACAGCGCCGTCCTGGCTGCTGCCGGCGGCGAACAGGATGCGCAGGTCGAACATCGGCAGTTCATGGGCTTCGACGAACAGCACCTTGGCGCCTTCGGCGGTGGTCCAGGTTTGCACGTCGAGCTTGCGGTTGGTTGGCGCCTTGCCGTCCAGCTCGGCCAAGGATTGCAAGGTGCTGGCCGATTGGGCTTTTTCCAGCGCCGGGCTGGCGATGGATTCGCTTGGGCGCAGGAAGTACACGGCGCCGGCAGCGATCAGGGTGACGGCGATCAGGCCGGGGAAGATCAGGCGGCTGCTTTTGCGATCACTCATGAGCGGTCTCCTCAGGCAGGACATGGGCGACGCTGAGACGTTCGCGGGTGAAGTAGGTGCGCGCGGCTTTCTGGATATCTTCCGGGGTCACGCTTTGCAGGTCGGCAAGCTCCGTGTCCATCAGCTTCCAGGACAGGCCGACGGTTTCCAGCGAGCCGATGGCCGTGGCCTGGCTGGTGATGGAATCACGCTGGTAGACCAGGCCGGCGATGACCTGGGCGCGGATGCGTTCCAGCTCGGCGGCGGTGGGTGGCTTGGCCTTGAGTTCATCCAGCAGGCGCCACAGGCCGGCTTCGGCTTGGGCGATGGTCTTTTTCTTCTGCTGGTTCGGCGTGGCCGAGAGGGTGAACAGGCTGTCGCCACGGGTGTAGGCGTCGTAGTTGGTGGAGGCGGCGGAAACCAGCTCTTCACCACGCTCCAACTGCTCGGAGATACGTGCGCTGTAGCCGCCGTCCAGCAGGGCGGAGATCAGGCGCAGGGCCTGCACCGAACGTTTGTCTTCGACGGTGACCAGGCCCGGTACGTTGAAACCGAGGATCACGCTGGGCAGTTGGGTCTGCACTTTCATGGTCAGCAGGCGCTCGCCGGGCTCGGCCAGCTCCATCGGCACCTTGGCCGGTGGCACGTCACGCTTGGGGATCGGGCCGAAGTAGCGCTGGGCCAGGTTCTTCACCTCGTCCGGGGTGACGTCGCCGACCACCACCAGGGTGGCGTTGTTCGGCACGTACCAGGCTTGGTACCAGTGGCGCAGCTCTTCGACCTTCATGCGCTCCAGGTCAGCCATCCAGCCGATGGTCGGCGTGTGGTAGCCGCTGGCCGGGAAGGCCATGGCCTTGAAACGCTCGAAGGCCTTGGACATCGGGTTGTCGTCGGTGCGCAGGCGGCGTTCTTCTTTGATGACCTCGATCTCGCGGCTGAACTCGTCGGCCGGCAGGCGCAGGCTGGCCATGCGGTCGGCTTCAAGTTCGAAGGCGACGCCCAGGCGGTCACGGGCCAGTACCTGGTAGTAGGCGGTGTAGTCGTCGCTGGTGAAGGCGTTCTCTTCGGCGCCGAGGTCGCGCAGGATCAGCGAGGCTTCGCCGGGGCCGACCTTGGCGCTGCCCTTGAACATCATGTGCTCCAGGGCGTGGGACAAACCGGTCTGGCCTGGGGTTTCGTAGCTTGAACCGACCTTGTACCAGACCTGGGAAACCACCACTGGCGCGCGATGGTCTTCGCGTACGACGACCTTGAGGCCGTTATCCAGGGTGAATTCATGGGTGGGTTGTGGATCGGCAGCCAAGGCTGAAAGAGGCAGACAAACTGTGCTGAACAGCAGGCCTGCGGCGCGGCGGGCTAGAGCATTCATTCGTTTTTAAACCTGTTGGGCTGCCCGCTTGGTCTTAGCGTCGGCGGGCGAGGAGGTGCTAGGATACTGGTCGGATTTACGGACGGCCACTGCGGCAGTCCTGTTAAGGCCCTATTTAGGCCTTACAAGATGTTGCGCATGAACGAGCTGGCTAAAAAACAGTCTGTTACGCATCGAATTTTATTTACCGACGCGCCTACTGGCGCGTCGCTACCTTGAGATAGCCGTCTCCATGTTTGGTTCCAACGACGACAAGAAGACCCCAGCTGCGGCTGGCGAGAAGAAAGGCCTGTTCGGATGGCTGCGCAAAAAGCCGCAGGAAACCGTCGAAGAACAGCCACAGGTTCAACCTGAGCCTATTCCTGAGCCCATCGTAGAAGCCGAACCGGTCGCAGAGACCCCGGCACCGGTGGTGTTGCCGCTGGTTGAGCCGGTGTTGCAGCCGGTGGTCGAGGCTGTGCCGGAACCAGAGCCAGAGCCCGAACATAAGCCGTGGCCGGAACTGCCAGTGGCCGAAGAGCCGGTGGCGCTGGTTGAAGACGTCCAGGCTGAACACGTCGCACCGCCGATCCCTGCCGTGGTGGAACCGGTGGCCGTGGTGGTTGAAGCCGCGCCAGTCGTCGAAACAGCCGTTCCTGCTGTGGTCGAGCCCGAACCCGTTGCCGCCGAAACCAGCAAGACCGGTTTCTTCGCCCGCCTCAAGCAAGGCCTGAGCAAGACCAGCGCCAGCATCGGCGAAGGCATGGCCAGCCTGTTCCTCGGCAAGAAGGTCATCGATGACGAGCTGCTGGAAGACATCGAAACCCGTTTGCTCACCGCCGACGTGGGCGTCGAAGCCACTGCCGTAATCATCCAGAGCCTGACGCAGAAGGTCGCGCGCAAGCAGCTGACCGACGCCGACGCCCTCTACAAATCCCTGCAAGCCGAGCTGGCTGCCATGCTCAAGCCGGTGGAAGCACCGCTGGTGATTACCCCGAACAAGCCGTTCGTGATCCTGGTGGTGGGCGTCAACGGCGCCGGCAAGACCACCACCATCGGCAAGCTGGCCAAGAAGCTGCAATCCGAAGGCAAGAAAGTCATGCTGGCGGCGGGCGACACCTTCCGCGCCGCGGCGGTAGAACAGCTGCAAGTGTGGGGCGAGCGCAACAAGATCCCGGTGATCGCCCAGCACACCGGCGCCGATTCTGCTTCGGTGATCTTCGATGCCGTGCAAGCCGCCAAGGCGCGCAACATTGATGTGCTGATCGCCGATACCGCCGGTCGCCTGCACACCAAAGACAATTTGATGGAAGAGCTGAAGAAAGTCCGCCGCGTGATCGGCAAGCTCGACGCAGACGCCCCGCACGAAGTGTTGCTGGTGCTCGACGCCGGCACCGGGCAGAACGCCATCAGCCAGGCCAAACAATTCAACCAGACGGTGCAACTGACCGGCCTGGCATTGACTAAGCTCGACGGCACGGCCAAGGGCGGCGTGATCTTCGCCCTGGCCAAGCAGTTCGGCCTGCCCATTCGTTATATCGGCGTCGGTGAAGGTATCGACGACCTGCGCACCTTTGAAGCCGAACCCTTTGTCCAGGCACTTTTCGCCGAGCGGGAGCGTCCATGATTCGATTCGAACAGGTCGGTAAACGCTATGCCAACGGGCATGTGGGCTTGCATGAGCTGAGCTTTCGAGTGCGTCGCGGCGAATTCTTGTTTGTCACCGGCCATTCCGGCGCCGGTAAAAGTACCTTGTTGCGCCTGCTACTGGCCATGGAACGCCCGACCACCGGCAAACTGCTGCTGGCCGGCCAGGACCTGGCCACCATCAGCAATGCGCAGATCCCGTACCTGCGCCGCCAGATCGGCGTGGTGTTCCAGAACCACCAGCTGCTGTTCGATCGCACGGTGTTCAACAACATTGCCCTGCCATTGCAGATCCTCGGGCTGTCCAAGGCCGAGATCGTCAAACGCGTGGATTCGGCCCTGGAGCGCGTGGCGCTGTCGGACAAGACCGACCTCTACCCCGGCGACCTGTCCACCGGCCAGCAACAGCGCGTCGGCATTGCCCGCGCCATCGTCCACCGCCCGGCCTTGCTGCTGGCGGACGAACCCACTGGTAACCTCGACCCGCGCTTGGCGGCCGAGATCATGGGCGTGTTCGAAGACATCAACCGCTTGGGCACCAGCGTATTGATCGCCAGTCACGACCTGGCACTGATCGCCCGCATGCGCCACCGCATGCTGACCCTGCAACGCGGCCGCCTGATCGGTGACGGGGAGGCTGGCGTATGAGTGCTACCCGCAGCCCTAAAGTCTCCGAGCGCGTGGCGCCGAAACCGGCCGACCCGCAACCGCAGAAAAAGAAAAAACACGACGAAGACGACGGCCCGGACTTCGGCACGCTGCTGCGCGCCTGGATCGAAAGCCATCGCGCCAGCCTGCTGGACAGCCTGCGGCGCCTGGGCAAGCAGCCGATCGGCAGCTTTTTCACCTGCCTGGTGATGGCCGTGGCCTTGAGCCTGCCGATGGGCTTGTCGCTGCTGCTCAATAATGTGGAGCGCCTCGGCGGTTCCTGGCAGCGTGCGGCGCAGATTTCGCTGTACCTCAATATCGATGCCAGTACCAAGGAAGGCGAAGGCCTGCGTGATGACATCAAGAACCTGCCGGGCGTCGCGGATGCCGAGTACATCAGCCGCGACCAGGCCCTTGAGGAGTTCCAGCAACAATCCGGCCTGGGCGAGGCGCTCAAGGAGCTGCCGCAGAACCCGCTGCCGGGCGTGGTGCTGGTGATGCCAAATGAAGTCGACAAGCCCGCATTGGAAGCCCTGCGACAAAAACTCGCAGAGATGCCCAAGGTGCAACAGGCGCAACTTGATCTAGTCTGGGTGGAGCGCCTGGCGGCGATCCTCAAGCTGGGCGACCGCTTTGTGTTCGGCCTGACGGTGCTGTTGGTGTCTGCATTACTTTTGGTGATAGGTAATACCATTCGTCTTCATATTGAAAACCGTCGCACCGAGATAGAAGTGATTAAACTGGTCGGCGGCACGGACAGCTATGTGCGTCGGCCTTTTCTGTACATGGGCGCGCTTTATGGCTTCGGCGCCGGGATTTTGTCCTGGGGCGTGCTGGCATTTGGCTTGGACTGGCTGAACGACGCGGTTATCGGCCTGGCTGGCTTGTACGGCAGTGATTTCGCCCTGGCGGGCGTGCCGGTAGCCGATGGTCTGAGTCTCTTGCTTGGCGCAGTGCTGTTGGGGTATATCGGTGCTTGGATTGCGGTCGCTCGTCATTTACGCGAGCTGGCACCGAAGTAGTTAATGTCAGATTAATGTGGTTTCGTTTGTATTGACCGTATCAGCGGTTTAGGGAACTTGTCCTACGGTTCCCGGTCAATTTTCGCAGTGCTGAACTGCACGAGTTATGTAAGTCGGAGGTTTCGTATGACCACTTCTTTGCAACCTGCTTATGCTCTGGTCCCAGGTGCGAACCTGGAGGCGTATGTGCACACGGTCAACAGCATTCCATTGCTGACGCCCGAGCAGGAGCGTGAACTGGCCGAGAGTCTCTACTATGAGCAGGATTTGGGGGCGGCTCGGCAGATGGTGCTCGCCCACCTGCGTTTTGTCGTACATATCGCCCGTAGCTATAGCGGCTATGGCCTGGCGCAGGCTGACCTGATCCAGGAAGGCAACGTTGGCCTGATGAAGGCGGTGAAACGCTTCAACCCTGAAATGGGCGTGCGTTTGGTGTCGTTTGCCGTGCACTGGATCAAGGCGGAAATCCACGAGTTCATCCTGCGCAACTGGCGCATCGTGAAAGTCGCGACCACCAAGGCCCAGCGCAAACTGTTCTTCAACCTGCGCAGCCAGAAAAAACGCCTGGCGTGGCTGAACAACGAGGAAGTCCACCGCGTGGCCGAAAGCCTCGGCGTGGAGCCCCGTGAAGTGCGCGAGATGGAAAGCCGCCTGACCGGCCATGACATGGCCTTCGACCCAGCCGCCGAAGCGGATGACGACAGCGCCTTCCAATCGCCGGCCAACTACCTGGAAGACCACCGCTACGACCCGGCGCGCCAACTGGAGGATGCGGACTGGAGTGACAACTCCAACCACAACCTGCACGAAGCGCTGGAAGTGCTGGACGACCGCAGCCGCGACATCCTCTACCAGCGCTGGCTGGCAGAAGACAAAGCCACGCTGCACGACCTGGCGCAGAAGTACAACGTATCGGCCGAGCGGATTCGCCAGCTTGAGAAGAGCGCGATGAACAAGCTGAAACTGTCGATCGCTGCCTAAAACGCGGGATTCGAAACCAACACGATCGAAATGTGGGAGCGGGCTTGCTCGCGAAGACGGAGTGTCAGTCGCCAGAAATGTTGACTGATACACCGCTTTCGCGAGCAAGCCCGCTCCCACATTTGTTTCTGTGTTGTGTCAGTCGGACCAGGGGGCTTTGCGGGTGTTGTTGAGTTCGAGCAGGTAGGCATCGCCGCCCAGCTGACTCATCTGCTGCCGAATCCACGCCGCCCGCCGTGCCACATACGCCGTCGGATGGCTGGCACTCCACACCCTTGGGTTGGGCAACACCGCCGCCAGATAGCTGGCCTGCTGACGGGACAGGGCCTTGGCACTCACGCCAAAGTGGTGCCGCGCCGCCGCTTCTGCGCCAAACACGCCTTCATCCCATTCCACGCTGTTGAGGTACACCTCAAGAATCCGCTGCTTGGGCCACAGTATCTCCGTCAGCCCGGTAAACCAGGCTTCCAGGCCTTTGCGCAAATAGCTGCGGCCGGCCCACAGGAACAGGTTTTTCGACACCTGCTGGCTCAAGGTGCTGGCGCCGCGAATCGAACCGCCCCGCTCGTTGTGCAGGATCGCCGCCTGGATCGCACCGAAGTCAAAGCCCCAGTGCTGCGGGAAGCGCTGGTCTTCACCGGCCATCACCGCCACTTTCAGCTCGTCGGAGATCTCATCCCACGGCACCCAGGTGCGCTGCAGGTCAATGGGTTCGCCGTCGAACCAGGATTCGATCTTGCGCTCCACCATCAGCGCGGTGAACGGCGGCGGCACGACACGCAACAGCAGCACCAGCAGGACACTGCCGATGGCAAACCATTTCACGACTTTGAGAAAACGACTGAAGAGGAGACGCAGCATAGAGATGGCTTGGCCGAACCCGTTGAGCGGGCCATTATACAGACCCTGCCCCTTGTGACTGGAGTTCCTCATGCTGCGTGGCTTTCTGATGTTGGCGGCCTTTTTCGGCTTCACCGGTGTCGCCCTGGGCGCCTTCGCCGCCCATGGCCTGAAAAACCGCCTGAGCGCCGAATACCTGGCGATCTTCCACACCGGCGTCACCTACCAACTGGTGCACACCCTGGCCCTGTTCGGCGTGGCCCTGCTGGCGGCGCACTTGCCGGGCCGCCTGGTCACCTGGGCGGGCGTCTCGTTTGTGGTCGGCATCCTGCTGTTCTCCGGCAGCCTGTATGTGCTGACCATGACCGGCATCAGCAAGCTCGGCATCATCACCCCGTTTGGCGGCCTGGCGTTCCTGCTCGGCTGGTTCCTGCTGGGCCTGGCGGCGTTCCGCTTGCAAGCCGCCTGACCAAGGGACTTGGGTCAGCCACGTTGATCGGGCTAGAATGCTGGCCCCTAAAAACGATGGCGGCCCGCGGCATGCGCATTCAGTTGAACGGCGAACCCTTTGAACTGCCCGACGGCGAAACCGTTGCGGCCCTGCTGACCCGCCTGGACCTGACCGGGCGTCGCGTCGCAGTGGAGCTCAACCTGGATATCGTCCCGCGCAGCCTGCATGCCGAGACTGCGCTCAGCGAAGGTGACCAGATCGAAGTGGTCCACGCCATCGGCGGCGGCTAGTCGCGCAGCTTCCTGAATTCTGCAGAACCTCACCCCATTCCGAGGATTTCCCATGAGCATCGTTCGTAGCGACAAGCCCTTCGTCCTGGCCGGTCGTACCTACCAGTCCCGTCTGCTGGTCGGCACCGGCAAGTACCGCGACATGGAAGAAACCCGCCTGGCCATCGAAGCCTCGGGCGCCGAGATCGTGACCTTCGCCGTGCGCCGCACCAACCTGGGCCAGATCGAAGGCGAGCCGAACCTGCTCGAAGTGCTGTCGCCGGATCGCTACACCTTCCTGCCGAACACCGCCGGCTGCTACGACGCCATCGAAGCCGTACGCACCTGCCGCCTGGCCCGTGAGCTGCTCGACGGCCACAACCTGGTGAAGCTGGAAGTGCTGGCCGACCAGAAAACCCTGTTCCCCAACGTGATCGAAACCCTCAAGGCCGCCGAAACCCTGGTCAAGGAAGGCTTCGACGTGATGGTCTACACCAGCGACGACCCGATCATCGCCCGCCAACTGGCCGAAATCGGCTGCATCGCCGTGATGCCGCTGGCCGGCCTGATCGGTTCCGGCCTGGGGATCTGCAACCCGTACAACCTGCAGATCATCCTCGAAGAAGCCAAGATCCCGGTGCTGGTGGATGCGGGCGTGGGCACTGCCTCCGACGCCACCATCGCCATGGAACTGGGCTGTGACGCGGTGCTGATGAACTCGGCCATCGCCCACGCCCAGCAACCGATCATGATGGCCCAAGCCATGCAACATGCGATCGTCGCGGGCCGCCTGGCCTACCTCGCCGGGCGCATGCCGAAAAAACTCTACGCCAGCGCCTCTTCGCCGCTGGATGGTCTGATCAAGTAAGAGCCATGATGACTGAATCAAACGAAACGCCGAACACCGTGGAAGAAGGCGACGAGTCCAAGCACCGCCGCATCAAGAGTTTTGTGATGCGCGCCGGTCGCATGACCGAAGGCCAGCAAAAGGGCCTGGAGCAAGGTACGCCGCTGTTCGTGTTGCCGTTGGCGGATGCGCCGGTGGACTACGACCAGGTGTTCGGCCGTTCGGCCCCGCGTTCCCTGGAAATCGGCTTCGGCATGGGCCACTCCCTGCTGGAAATGGCTGCGGCATCGCCGGAGCAGGATTTCATCGGCGTTGAAGTGCACCGTCCCGGTGTGGGCGCGCTGCTCAATGGCGTGCTGACGCAAGGCCTGACCAACCTGCGGGTCTACGACTGCGACGCGATTGAAGTGCTCAACCGCTGCATCGCCGACAACAGCCTCGACCGCCTGATGCTGTTCTTCCCGGACCCATGGCACAAATCCCGCCACCACAAGCGCCGCATCGTCCAGGCCTCCTTCGCGGAACTGGTGCGCAGCAAGCTGAAAGTGGGCGGCATCCTGCACATGGCCACCGACTGGGAACCGTATGCGGAATACATGCTGGAAGTGATGGATGTAGCGCCTGGCTACCGCAACCTGGCCGAAGACGGCAAATGCGTACCGCGCCCGGCCGAGCGGCCGATCACCAAGTTTGAGCGTCGCGGTGAGCGACTGGGGCATGGTGTTTGGGATCTGAAGTTCGAGAAGCTGTCTTAACCAGCTAGAAAGTTGAAATGCAATCAAATGTGGGAGCGGGCTTGCTCGCGAATGCGGTGGATCAGTCGACAACTTCAGTGACTGACACTCCGCACTG
>NZ_JANLGL010000167.1:0-12311 GCF_024655625.1 Pseudomonas sp. 18.1.10 | reverse complement strand
GCGGTACATCAGACATACATGTATCAACTGACACTCCGCTTTCGCGAGCAAGCCCGCTCCCACATTGGTACTTCATCGTATTTGAGATTTGTGTGGGTTTACGGGCTAGCATTAGCTCACCCCTTCATTACCGTTCTTCGCTTCGGATAGCCTTCCATGACCGCCCATCGCATTGGTTTCCTGATTTGGCCCAGCACAAAAGCACTCACGCTTGCGCTGGCTGAGGAGGCCTTGCGCGTTGCTCAGCGGGTGCATCCGGACGTGGTCTACGAGCTGTCGTTCCTGCTCGCCGAGCCGTCCATCGAGGGCGCCTGGCAACTGCCGGGCGAGCCGTGGGCCGGCAAGCTGGAAGGCTTCCAGAAGCTGTTCCTGCTGGCGGACGAGCCGCCGACCGCTATCGCCTCCCAGCTCAGCACGGCCCTTAAACAACTGGTTCGCGCCGGTTGCGTGATCGGCGGCTTGTCGGCCGGTGTCTACCCGCTGGCCCAGCTCGGTTTGCTGGACGGCTACCGCGCCGCCGTGCACTGGCGCTGGCAGGACGATTTCGCCGAGCGCTTCCCCAAGGTCATCGCCACCAGCCATCTGTTCGACTGGGATCGCGACCGCCTCACGGCCTGCGGTGGCATGTCGGTACTCGACCTGCTGCTGGCGGTGCTGGCCCGTGACCACGGCGCTGAGTTGGCCGGTGCGGTCTCCGAAGAACTGGTGGTGGAGCGCATTCGCGAAGGCGGCGAGCGCCAGCGCATCCCCCTGCAAAACCGCCTGGGCTCCAGCCATCCGAAGCTGACCCAGGCCGTTCTGTTGATGGAAGCGAATATCGAAGAGCCGCTGACCACCGACGAAATCGCCCAGCACGTCTGCGTGTCGCGACGACAGCTTGAAAGGATTTTCAAGCAATACCTCAACCGCGTCCCCAGCCAGTACTACCTGGAACTGCGCCTGAACAAGGCCCGCCAGATGCTCATGCAAACCAGCAAGTCGATCATCCAGATCGGCCTGTCGTGCGGCTTCTCCTCGGGGCCGCACTTCTCCAGCGCCTACCGCAACTTCTTCGGCGCCACCCCCCGCGAAGACCGCAACCAGCGGCGCAGCAGCAGCCCGTTCGAACTGTCGTCGGTTCCGGCCGAACGCGGCTAGGCGTTACTCCTCCAGGTGTTCCTCCGGCAGTGGGGCCAGTTGGATACCCGCGCCATTCACGGTGACTTCCGGCATCTGGAAGAAAACCCCGGTTTGCAGGAAGTATTCGCGCATGCGCCTCAGGCTCTCCTGCGACCAGGGATTGGCTCTGAGGTCGCTGTCGTCGTCGAACACCTGGTGCATGGCCAAAAAGTCATCGGGGAGATCGCGAATCTGGTTATTGCTTAAATCCAGGGTATGCAACTCGTTCAATTGGAACACCCCGGCAGGTACGGCATCGATCTGCGTATTGGGCAGGTGCAGCGAGCTCAATTGATGCAGGTTGCTCACATCCGGCGCGTTACCCAGCGGGTTGTTGCTCAAGTCCAGGTACTCAAGGGTGCCCAGGTCGCCTACCGAGCGGGCGGTGGTTGGGGTCAGCCGTATCTCGCAGTGGGACAGATCAAGGCTGGTCAGTTTGTGCAGCGAGAAAACCGCCGGCGGCAGCGCGTCGAGTGTGCAGTGGCTGACGATCAGGGTTTGCAGGTTCGGGAAGGCTTTGAGCGTGCCATCGATCTCGGTGAGGCTGAATGCGCTTCTGAGGTCGAACGCGGTCACATGATCCATGGAAATGTTCAGCACCGGCAACGCACCGATGATGGGCGTGTTGAGCACTACCCGGTGGGTGGTGCGCTCATCCAGGCTTTCGTCATCAAGCGGGCTTTCCCGGCGCCAGGCCTCTTCGAGCTTGCGTGTGACACGGCGCCGGTTGAGTTCCTCTTCGACGCGCATGAAGTCTTCCAGTGCGCCGCCGACCAAGGGATGTTCTGTGGGGATATCGTCCGCCCAACGCTGTAGGTCGCGGACCAGTTGTTGGTAGTCCGCTTCAAGGGCACTGAGTGCGGCATCCATGTTGTCCAGGTCGCCGGGCAGCCCGAAGGCCAGGCGGTCTATCTCGTCATCCTGCAATTTTGGATAGAGCCGCTGGGCCCGCTCACGTTGCGCGGTGGGCGCCTGGATATTGAAACATTCCTCGGTGCGCTGACAGTAGCGCTTGACCAGCTCCAGGGCCTGGCGCGCGAACGGGTTGGCCGACAGGTTGAATCCGCGACCGATATGCGCCGGTAGCGTAAACAACTCGGCGGGCAACTGCTCGATGCTGTTTGCGCTGAGGTTCACGTATTCGCGGGGGGCCTCTGCCAGCAGGCTGCGGGGGATTGCGTCGAGTCCTGTGGCGCGCAGGTTCAGGGTGGCCAGGTTGCGCAATTGGCTGAAGTCCACAGGTTCGCCCAGCGGGTTGTCACTCAGGTCCAGGTGCTTGAGTGAGGTGAGCCGCGCAAGGTGTGTGCGACTGGCTGGGGTCAGGCGCAGTGCGCAGTTTTCCAGGTCCAGGCGTTCGAGCCTGGGCAGTGCAAAGATTGCCTGCGGGATATCCCCCAGTCGTGCGTGATTGACTGTGAGGTCTTGCAGTGCCGGAAACCGGCCAAGGAAGTGCTCGACATCTATCGGCGTGGCATTGCCCTCGATCGTCAGCTCGGTAATGTGCTGGAACGACGCGTTGAGGGCGGGTAGCTCGCCTGTCACGCGGGTGGGGATTTTCAGCGTGTGACGGTAGAGGCTTCCTTCGGTGACCTCCCGGCGCCAGCAGCGCTCCAGCAGCAAACGCAGCGCGATTCGTCGTGCAAACTCTTGCGGGCTGGTGCCGGGCGCCTGTTCCCATTCGGCCAGTTGTTGTTGCAGGGTTGCCAGCTCCCCGGCCCGGCGCGCCAGTTCCAGCTGGCCGGCTTCGAGTGTGCCGGGCAGGCTGTAGATCAGTCGATTGAGTTCCACCATTCCCAGGCTTGGATACAGCTGGCGTGCTTCGCGCAAGTCGCCGTGGAAGGCATTGGCGCCGAAGGTGATGCCATGACGCTGGTAGTAAGCCTTGATCTGCGCAACCGTCGTCTGCGACAACGGGTTGCTGCTGAAGAAAAAACCGTCGCTTCTGCGCGGTGGCAACGCAAAAAAATCGGCCGGCAGTTCGCGGATCTGGTTGTTGTTGAGCAACGCCACTTGCAGTTCGAGGCGGCTGAGCAAGCCTTGCGGCAGGTGGTCGATCCGGGTGTGCGACAAATCGAGGTGAATCAGGTTGGGCATCGCCTCGACGCTGGGCGCCAGGCCCAGGGGGTTGTCATACAGGACCAGGGACTGCATACGGCTCAACGCGGCGATCCGTGCCTGGCTGGCAGGCGTCAGCCGGATATTGCAACTGCTCAGGCTCAGGGAGTTCAAGCGGGGCAAGTTGAAAACCAGCTCCGGCACGCTGCCCAGGTTGAAACCCTTGACGGTCAGGTGGCGCAGTTGCCGGAAGCGGCCCAGGAACGCGAGTACGCCAGGGGTCTGTGCATGCCCGCTCACCGTCAGCAGTGACACGTGGTCGAAATTTGCTGTCAGCTCCGGCAGCGCGCCGAGGGTGGGGTAATCCAGGCGCAGGGCGTAACCATCGAGGGTGGGGTCTTCGAAGTAATCATCGATTTCCATTTCACGGCGCCAGCAGCGCCGTAATTGTCTGGCGAAGATGTGCCGATTCTGCCGTTCGTTGCGCAGCGCGTCCGCCGACAATCGTTCGCCGGTTTCGGGATGGGAAACGGGGACTTGTCGCTGCCACGTGCGCAGGTCGCTCTCCAGTTGGCGGTACTCTTCGGCCAGTGCCGCGAGGCCATTGGCGGCGCCGTGCGGATGGTTGTTGAGGTGGTTAATCAGGTCGCTGATTTGCAGGCGATTGAGCGCCGGATACACCGCGCGTGCGCGCTCTTCCAGGGTCGGCAGCGGGGCTGCCGGTGCGGCCTGGGCCGGGTAGCCGGCGTCGGCGCCCAGCAGGCGCAGGGTTTCCAGGGTGGGCGGGCGGATCGCGTGGGTGCCCAGTATCTGGCGCAGTTCTTCCCGTGTCAGCGGGCGTTGCCGCAGCCGCTGGAGCAGGGCAGGGCCCTGGTTGACGCCGAAGCCGAGGGCATCGCGTTGGGCATCGGGCAAGGCATTGAGGATGGCGGTGTACAGGTCGGTCTCGCCGGACAGCGGGCCTTGTTCGTCGTGGGGCACATAGCGGCCGTCGCGGGTACGCACCAGCGTGCGTAGTAACGGCGCGTCTTCGGGGCCAACGTGCAACCACTTCTCCCCCTGCGCGGTGAGGTGCCTGGCCTCAAGGCGCAGGTTGGCCGACCAGCCTGGCTGGATCTTCAGTGTATTCAGCGCCAGCCGTTCGCTGTCGAGGTTGGGCATCGCCGCCAGGTGCAGGCCTTCGTAGGCGCGGTTGATGCGCAACGCGTCCAGGGTGCAGCGGGCCAGGTCGTCCAGTCGCGGCGGTGTGCGTTGATGGTCCAGCTCGTCCCATTCGTTTGCGCTGGCGTGGTCCAGCAGGTGCGCGACAACGTTGCCCGGCAGCCCCGTGGCGCTCTTGCCCAACTGTTGCGCGGCTGCGCCGGCCGGCACTTGCAGTTGGCTGTAGCGCGAGTCGAACAGCTCTGCGCGATGGGCCTGGGCCAGGCGCGCGAGCTTTTTGCGCAGTTGCTTGACGCGGTTGTCCAGGCTCAACTGCGGGTCGGCCGCGCGTTCGCCGAACTGGGCGCGGATCTCTTCCGGGGTCAGGGTTTGCAGCAGGGTCTTGAGCAATTCGCCGTTGTTCAGTTGTGCTTCGTGGATCTGCACCACGGGGCTGTCGGTATCGCCGAACTCCCAGGCGGTGTTGCCCGCGGCGTCGAGTATCCGCAGGCGTCGGGTCCGGGGCCAGTCGCCATAGGTGGTGAGCAGTTGCAGCAGGTCTTGGGGGTCGATCTGTCGATGCGCCGCCCCATCGTCGCTGTTGAGTCGCTCGATCAGGGTGTGCAGGCTGCGGTCGATGCGCAGGCGTTTGAAGGTGTCGTCCAGCAGCGGCGGCACTGGTGCGCCCCGTACATGCAGCTTGCGCAGGGCGTTATCATCGACGCCGCTGACGTTCAACGCCAACTCGCGATCGGCTTCGCTCAACTCGCTGACCTCATGGCCCAGGCGGCGCAACAGGGTCGGGCGGTCCCACTGCAACGGGTTGTCCAGTTCGGTGTGCCAGGCACCGGCGCCGTTGTGTTGCAGGCGCGGGGTGTAGGCCTCGGGGCGAGTCGGATGGGTGATGACATGGCGCTCGCCATCGGCCAGGGCTTGCACTGCGTACAGTTGACCCTCCAGCGAGAGCACCGGCGCGCCACGTACCGTTTGCAGGCCCAGCTTATCGACGCCCAGGCGTGGCGGCAGGGTCATGTCGTGGCGGTAGGGCGCAAGGTCCGGTTTCCAGTAACGCTTGGCGCCATTGGCGAGGGTGACGGGCTTGAGGCGGTCGATAAACGCCAGCACGTCCTGCGGCAACACCTTGCGTAGTTCGGCGGCGCCAATGGTGCTGCCAGCGGCAAATGCGCCGAGTTGCACCAGTGATTGCAGCACGCTCATCAAATGCCCGAAAGCTTCCTGGGACAGGCCTTCGGCCCAATCGACGATGCCCTCGAAGACGTCATCGAGCAGTTGATAGGCCATGTAGCCGAGCATCAACTCCCCCAGCCCCGGAATAAACGGCGCGACGATCAGCAGCGCAGCGTTGAGAATCGAAGACGCCACATTGACGAACGAATCCCAGCGCGCCCAGCGGGCCTTGCGGTCAACTTCGGCGGTGGAGACGGCCTGAGTGCGTGCATCGTTGAGAATCTGGTTGAGTTTTTGCTGGTAGAGGTGCGTCCAGATATCGCCCGGGACTGGCGTGGCGACAAATTGCAGTTTGGGGTCGTCGGTCGGTTGCGTGCGCCAGGGTGCCACTGCACTGCCACGCTCGGGCGGGTGCCAGGTGATGCGCGCAAGGCGTTGGCTCAGGTTGGCGAAAAATGCGCCACGGTGTTCGTGGCTGACAAACCGGCTGAAAAACGCCTGGTAGTCCTCCGCGCGCAGTTGCCGGGTCAGCGCTTGCTTGAATGCCAGCGGCGAGGCGTATTCCTTGAGCGGGTGCACGGGATCGTCTGGCACGTAGGCCACCAGGCGCTGCACCGAGCGGGTCCGCTCCAGGTCGGGCGCGAACAGCAGGATGCCGCTGAGGGGGGCTTCCATCAGTTGCAAGTCATGGCACTTGAGCGCGAGACCGTCGAGTTGCAGGGCGGTACGTCCCTCCAGCAGCCCTTCGACCTGTTGCGCGAAATCGTCCTGAACATCACCACGGATCCGTGCCAGGTGCAGCGCGGCACGCAAAGCGGCTTTCTGGCTGGCCTGCACCTTGTGCTGCAGCACTGCACCGCTCACCGGCTGGCTGAGGCCCAGTTGCTCGCGCAGGTATTTTTGGTAGCGCGCGCCGATATCCAGTTCGCGGCACAGGCGCGTGAACGCAGCGATCGAGAGCTTTTCGCGCACCGCCGGCAACCCCTCGAACTGACCGCTGGCGGACGGGCGGGTGATGAAGGTCGAGTCGGGCTCGAACGCCGTCGCCAGGGTTTCGTCGTGTTCGAAGTTGTGCAAGGCGGCGTCCAGCAGCGACACGGTCCAGGTGCGCGCCGCGCCGGAGGGGATCGACAGCCAGGGCACGTTCAGCGGGATATACAGGCGCAGGTAAACGGCGGCGCTGTCCAGGTCCAGGCTGAATTGAGTGAGCAGTGCGTCTTCAAGCACCGAGCGCGCAAAGGCCTGGGGACCTTGCACGTGTTGCAGGGCGTCATCCACTGCATTCTGGGCGTGCCAGTGCGCGCCGTTGAGGCGTTTGAGTTCGGCGTGTTGCGTGGCGCTTGCCCGCAGCGGCTGCGGTTTGCTGCGGGACAGGGCTTGGCGCTTGGTGGTTGACGCCTGGCCCAGCCAGGCGGGAATCCCGGTATGCAGCGGCCGGTAATGGCTGTCGGGTTGGTCGGAGGTGGGGGTGGCCATGAGCGGATCTCTGATTGGCTGTAAAGCGCATCAGTAGATCAGCGCGTTTGAGCCGACCCGCTCTAGATAGTTAGTTTAAACTGCGCCATTGCGACGGTATTTGTCGCATTGGCGTAAACCCGCCAAAATCGCGGGTTGGCGCTATAAGAAGTTGTCGCTTGGCGGCAAGGCCGCGCTGAAAACTGTCCTTACAATCCCTGCATCGCCCGCCATGTCCAGGCAGGCGTTCCTCTTCAGGAGACTCCGATGTCCGTTGAGCAAGCCCCGGTGCAACGTGCCGATTTCGACCAGGTCATGGTGCCTAACTACGCACCGGCCGCATTCATTCCTGTGCGTGGCGAAGGTTCCCGCGTGTGGGACCAGGCGGGTCGCGAGCTGATCGACTTTGCCGGCGGCATCGCGGTCAACGTATTGGGCCACGCCCACCCGGCGCTGGTCGGTGCGTTGACCGAACAGGCCAACAAGCTGTGGCACGTGTCCAACGTCTTCACCAATGAGCCGGCCCTGCGCCTGGCCCACAAGCTGATCGACGCCACCTTTGCCGAGCGTGTGTTCTTCTGCAACTCCGGCGCCGAAGCCAACGAGGCCGCGTTCAAGCTGGCCCGTCGTGTCGCGTTCGACCGTTTCGGCACTGAGAAGTACGAGATCATCGCCGCGCTGAACAGCTTCCACGGCCGCACCCTGTTCACCGTCAACGTCGGTGGCCAGTCCAAGTACTCCGATGGCTTCGGGCCGAAAATCACCGGTATCACCCACGTTCCCTATAACGACCTGGCGGCGCTGAAAGCCGCCGTGTCGGACAAGACCTGCGCCGTGGTGCTGGAGCCGATCCAGGGCGAAGGCGGCGTACTGCCGGCCGAGCTGGCTTACCTGCAAGGTGCCCGTGAACTGTGTGACGCCAACGACGCGCTGCTGGTGTTCGACGAAGTGCAAACCGGCATGGGCCGCAGCGGCAAGCTGTTCGCCTACCAGCATTACGGCGTGACGCCAGACATCCTCACCAGCGCCAAGAGCCTGGGCGGTGGTTTCCCGATCGCGGCGATGCTCACTACCGAAGCGCTGGCCAAGCACCTGGTGGTCGGCACCCACGGCACCACCTACGGCGGCAACCCGCTGGCGTGCGCAGTGGCCGAGGCGGTGATCGACGTGATTAACACCCCCGAAGTGCTGGCGGGCGTTAATGCCAAGCACGCTCAGTTCAAGGCGCGCCTGGAGCAGATCGGCAAGCAGTACGGCATCTTCACCGAAGTGCGCGGCATGGGCCTGTTGCTCGGTTGCGTGCTGAGCGATGCGTTCAAGGGCAAGGCCAAGGACGTGTTCAACGCGGCCGAGAAAGAAAACCTGATGATCCTGCAAGCCGGCCCGGACGTGGTGCGTTTTGCGCCGAGCCTGGTGGTGGAAGACGCGGATATCACTGAAGGTTTGGATCGTTTTGAGCGTGCTGTGAAGGCGCTGACCCAAGCCTGATAGCAACACATTTTGCTGGCCGGACCGTTTCCAAATGTGGGAGCGGGCTTGCTCGCGAAAGCGGTGGTTCAGTCGCCAGATGTGTTGACTGACAGATTGCATTCGCGAGCAAGCCCGCTCCCACATTTGGACCTGTGTTGAACAGGACCGGCCCGGCATTTTTCCCTCTATGAGTTTTTCGAGTTAAGGAGTGACACCATGCTGGTGATGCGCCCCGCGCAAATGGCTGATCTGGGCGAGGTACAGCGTCTGGCTGCGGACAGCCCGATTGGTGTCACCTCCTTGCCGGATGATGTCGAACGCCTCAGCGACAAGATCGCCGCCAGCGAAGCGTCTTTCGCGGCCGAGGTGAGTTTCAACGGTGAAGAAAGCTATTTCTTCGTGCTCGAAGACACCGCGACCGGCAAGCTCGCCGGTTGCTCGGCCATCGTCGCGTCGGCCGGCTATTCCGAGCCCTTCTACAGTTTTCGTAACGAGACCTTCGTGCACGCCTCCCGCGAGCTGAAGATCCACAACAAGATCCACGTGCTTTCCCAGTGCCACGACCTCACCGGCAACAGCCTGCTCACCAGCTTCTACGTGGTGCCCGAGCTGGTCGGTTCGCCGTGGTCGGAACTCAATTCCCGTGGCCGCCTGCTGTTCGTCGCCAGCCACCCCGAGCGCTTTGCCGACTCGGTGGTGACCGAGATCGTCGGCTACAGCGACGAGAACGGTGATTCGCCGTTCTGGGACGCCATCGGTCGCAACTTCTTCGACCTCAACTACGCCGCCGCCGAGCGCCTGTGCGGGCTGAAAAGCCGCACCTTCCTCGCCGAGCTGATGCCGCATTACCCGATCTACGTGCCACTGCTGCCCGACGAAGCCCAAGAGGCGATGGGCCAGGTGCACCCGCGTGCGCAGATCACCTTCGACATCCTCATGCGCGAAGGCTTCGAGACCGACCATTACATCGACATCTTCGACGGTGGCCCGACGCTGCATGCCCGGGTCTCGGGCATTCGCTCCATCGCCCAGAGCCGCGTGGTGCCGGTGAAGATCGGCGAGATGGCCAAGGGTGTCGGCCGCCAGTACCTGGTGAGCAATGCCTCGTTGCAGGATTACCGCGCGGTGCTGCTGGAGCTGGACTACGCGCCCGGCAAACCGGTGACCCTGGACCTGGCGGCAGCGGAAGCGCTGGGTGTCGGCGAAGGCGCCAGCGTGCGTTTGGTTGCGGTTTAACACAGAGTTTCGCGGGTGGCCTTTAGCGGGCGGCCCGTCTGAGGAGATAGCATGATCGTTCGTCCCGTACGCAGCAGCGATTTACCGGCCCTGATTGATCTGGCGCGCAGCACCGGCACCGGCCTCACCACCTTGCCGGCCAACGAAGAGCGCCTGACCCACCGGGTTGGCTGGGCCGAGAAAACCTTTCGTGGCGAAGCCGGGCGTGGTGATGCCGACTACCTGTTCGTGCTGGAAAACGACGAAGGCCGCGTGGTGGGTATTTCCGCCATTGCGGGCGCCGTCGGCCTGCGCGAGCCCTGGTACAACTTCCGGGTCGGCCTGACGGTCAGCGCCTCCCAGGAGCTGAACATCTACCGCGAGATCCCCACGCTGTTCCTGGCCAACGACCTCACCGGCAACTCCGAGCTGTGCTCGTTGTTCCTGCACGCCGATTACCGCACCGGCCTCAACGGCCGCATGCTGGCCAAGGCGCGCATGCTGTTTATTGCCGAGTTCCCGCAGCTGTTCGGCAACAAGATCATCGCCGAGATGCGCGGGGTGTCCAACGATGCCGGGCGTTCGCCGTTCTGGGAAAGCCTGGGCCGGCACTTCTTCAAGATGGAATTCAGCCAGGCGGATTACCTCACTGGCGTGGGCAACAAGGCGTTTATCGCCGAGCTGATGCCGAAATTTCCGCTGTACAGCTGCTTCCTGTCCGAGGATGCGCGCAACGTGATCGGCAAGGTCCACCCGGACACCGAACCGGCGCTGAGCATGCTCAAGAGCGAAGGGTTCAGCTACCAGGGCTACGTCGATATCTTCGACGCGGGCCCGGCGGTGGAATGTGAAACCAGCAAGATCCGTGCGGTGCGCGACAGCCAGTCGCTGGTGCTGGCCATCGGCACGCCGGGGGACGACGCCACGCCGTTCCTGATCCATAACCGCAAGCGCGAGGAGTGCCGCATCACGGCCGCTCCGGCCCGTCTGGCGGCAGGCACGCTGGTGGTCGATCCGCAGACCGCCAAGCGCCTGCAACTGGTGGTGGGTGACCAAGTGCGTGCTGTTCCGTTGTCTGCTGCTCGGGAGTTGAAATAATGAATTCGCTGTATATCGCAGGTAGCTGGCTGGCCGGCCAGGGTGAGCTGTTTGAATCGCGCAACCCGGTGACCCAGCAAGTGCTGTGGGCCGGCAATGGCGCCACCGCCGAGCAGGTTGAGTCCGCCGTGCAGGCCGCGCGCCAGGCGTTTCCGGCCTGGGCCAAGCGTTCGCTGGAAGAGCGCATCGGCGTACTGGAAACCTTCGCCGCCACCCTGAAAATCCGCGCCGATGAAATCGCCCGTTGCATCGGTGAGGAAACCGGCAAGCCGCTGTGGGAATCGGCCACGGAAGTCACCAGCATGGCTAACAAGATTGCGATCTCGGTGCAAAGCTACCGCGAGCGTACCGGCGAGAAGAGCGGCCCCCTGGGCGACGCCACCGCTGTGCTGCGCCACAAACCCCACGGTGTGGTGGCGGTGTTTGGCCCGTACAACTTCCCTGGCCACTTGCCCAACGGGCATATCGTCCCGGCGCTGCTGGCGGGCAATACCGTGTTGTTCAAGCCGAGCGAGCTGACGCCGAAAGTCGCCGAGCTGACCGTGCAATGCTGGATCGAAGCCGGTTTGCCGGCGGGCGTGTTGAACCTGCTGCAAGGCGCACGGGAAACCGGTATTGCGCTGGCGGCGAACCCGGGGATCGACGGGTTGTTCTTCACCGGCTCCAGCCGTACCGGCAATCATCTGCACCAGCAATTCTCCGGGCGCCCGGACAAGATCCTGGCCCTGGAAATGGGCGGAAACAACCCGTTGGTGGTGGATGAGGTGGCCGATGTGGATGCGGCGGTCTACACCATTATCCAGTCGGCATTTATTTCCGCTGGCCAGCGTTGCACCTGTGCCCGTCGCCTGTTGGTGCCTGAAGGCGCGTGGGGCGACGCATTGCTGGCGCGCCTGGTGGCGGTCAGCGCGACCATTGAAGTGGGCGCGTTCGACCAGCAACCGGCGCCGTTCATGGGTTCGGTGATTTCCCTGGCGGCCGCCAAGGCCTTGATGGAGGCCCAGGAATTGATGCTCGCCAACGGCGCCGTGGCGCTGCTGGAAATGACCCAGCCGCAGGATCAAGCCGCGCTGCTGACGCCCGGCATCATCGATGTGACCGGCGTGACCGAACGCGAAGATGAAGAGCTGTTCGGCCCGCTGTTGCAGGTGATTCGCTACGCTGATTTCGCGGCGGCGATTGCCGAGGCCAACAACACCCAGTACGGCCTGGCCGCTGGCTTGTTGTCGGACTCCGAAGCGCGTTACCAGCAATTCTGGCTGGAAAGCCGCGCGGGGATCGTCAACTGGAACAAACAACTGACCGGCGCGGCGAGTACTGCACCGTTTGGAGGGGTCGGGGCGTCGGGTAACCATCGCGCCAGTGCGTATTACGCGGCGGATTATTGTGCGTATCCGGTGGCGTCGTTGGAAACGCCTAACTTGGTGGTTCCAGCCACACTAACCCCCGGCATTACGCTGAGCTAAATGTGGGAGCGGGCTTGCTCGCGAAAGCGGTGTGTCATTCAACATTTCAGGTGACTGATCCACCGC
>NZ_JANLGL010000166.1:0-12317 GCF_024655625.1 Pseudomonas sp. 18.1.10 | reverse complement strand
TCAGTCGATACATGCATTGGCTGACCCACCGCATTCGCGAGCAAGCCCGCTCCCACATTTGGATCAGCATTGGTCTGACGATCAGCGATAGGCCGTCGCAATCCCCTGCCGTTCCTCCAGGCACTCCGGCGCCCCCATCTCGAACTCCCGGCAAATCAACGGCCGCCGCTCATAGATGGTGCACATCATCGTGTCCCTATCCAGCGCCGCGCACCAGCCGTCGTCGAGGCGCAGCATCACTTCGCCGCCCCAATCGTCGGTGTCGATGTAACGCTCTGGTACCCCGGTGTCGGTAATCAGCAGCACTTCCAGCTGGCAGCAGCAAGCCGCGCACGTCGAGCAGGTGACGGCGGGTTCGGCGATTTGGGTGTGGGGAATGTTGGTCATAGGCTCGCAGTGTAAGGCAAGCCGGTGTTGCGCGTATGAATGCTCTGACGGGCGTCAGTGCGCCAGTTGTCGGGCGACCCAATGCAGCACGGGAAATAGCAGGGCCCACAGCAGCCCCAGGCCGATCACCGTCGGCGTGGTGCCGTAGCCGAAACTCACCCCGGCCAGTTGGCTGCCCGCGTAATACGACAATGGCCCGCCGACCGCGCCCAACAGGCTGGCCCGCCACCAGGGCCGTGCGCTCCAGGCCAGGCAATGGCGCAAGGTGGTCGCTAGCAGCGCCCAGAGCACGATCAGCCAGAGCGGAATCAACGGCCCGGGCATGCTGAAATGAAACACGCCAAAGGTGCGCAATGAGGTGTCGATCACCGTGCCCAGCAGGGTCACGGCGAGTATCACCTGGCCCTCGCGCGACCATGAACTGATCCACAGCAGATGCACGGCGAGTGCCGCCACCGCCACCAGCAACCAGCGGCTGTTGCCGCCCAGCACGCAGGCAAACCAACCGCACTGGAACAGCACGGCATTGGCCAGCGGTTTAAGCATCAAAACGCCCGAGCAGCGGCGGGTTGATTGCGGCGGGTTTGGCCAGCAGCAATTGTGCGGTACCGATCGTACGCTCCATAAAGCCCCCTTCGCAGTAGCACAGGTAGAATTCCCACAGGCGCAGGAAGTACTCATCGTAGCCCAGCTCGGCGAGGCGGCCATGGGCGCGGCGAAAATTCTCATGCCACAGGCGCAGGGTTCGTGCGTAGTGCAGGCCGAAGTCCTCCATGTGCAGCAAGTTCATGTCGGTGTCGCGGCTGACGATCTCGAGCATTTTTTGCACACAGGGCAAGGCGCCGCCGGGGAAGATGTAGCGCTGGATAAAGTCGACGTTGGTCTTCGCCTGCTCGTAGCGCTGGTCGCGGATGGTGATGGCTTGCAGCAGCATCAAGCCATCACCTTTGAGTAACTGCGCGCACTGTTTGAAGTAGGTGGGCAGGAAGCGGTGGCCCACCGCTTCGATCATCTCGATGGACACCAGCTTGTCGTACTGGCCGGTGAGGTCGCGGTAGTCCTGCAACAGCAGCGTCACCTGATTACCCAGCCCCAGGGCGGCAATGCGTTGTTCGGTGTAGGCAAACTGCTCCTTGGACAAGGTCGTGGTGGTGACTTTGCAGCCGTAATGCTGCGCGGCGTACAGCGCCATGCTGCCCCAGCCGGTGCCGATTTCTAGCAGATGGTCGCCGGGCTTGAGCGCGAGTTTCTGGCAGATGCGCTCCAGTTTGTTCAGTTGCGCTTGTTCCAGGGTGTCGTCGGCGGTGAGGAATTGCGCCGCCGAATACATCATGGTCGGGTCGAGGAATTCCTCGAACAGGTCGTTGCCGAGGTCGTAGTGGGCCGCGATGTTTTTCTGCGAGCCCTTGCGCGTGTTGCGGTTGAGCCAGTGCAAGCCCTGGGTCAGCGGGCGGGCCAGACGCGCGAGGCCGCCTTCCATCGCGTCGAGCACGTCGAGGTTGCTGACCATTACACGCACCACGGCAGTGAGGTCCGGGCTGCTCCAGTAACCGTGGATAAACGCTTCGCCGGCGCCGATGGAACCGCCGGCCGCCACCAGGCCCCACACCGCCGGATCGAGGATGTGGATTTCCCCCAGCAGGTGCGCTTCCCGGGCGCCGAAGACCTGGCGTTCGCCGTCTTCGATCACCACCAGCTGGCCGTGGCGCAGTTGGCTGAGTTGGCGCAGCACGGCCTTGCGCAGCAGGGCACTGGTCATGCCGTTGACGTTCAGGCGATGGGTTTTGACCGATAAGCTAGGGGTTTTCATGGCGGCGATCCTTGGTATACCCGACTGCAGTACGGGAGGCGCCATCGGCGGCTCGGTGGGGGAAAATCGGTGTGCGTTTGAGCAACAGGCGCAGGGCCTGCCAGTAAATCGCGAGGCAGGTCTTGGCGGTCATCCACGGGAAGCGCCACAGGTAGCGATGCAGGCTGGCGCGATCTAGGGCTTCTTGTTCCAGGCTCAGGGTGGCGTCGAAGACTTTTTGCGTACCCTGCCAGTCGGCCATGTGCACGCCGAGCCTGGCGGCGGGCGGGCTGAAGCTCATGCGGTATTCCAGGTCGCGGGGCAGGAACGGCGACACATGGAACGCCTTGGCCACGGCGAAATGCTGGTGTTCATCCGCGCCGAGGGCCTGGGCCGGCAGCACGTAGTGATAGCGCTCGCGCCATGGGGTGTTGGTCACTTCGCACAGGATCGCGGCCAGTTGTCCGTCGGCCTCGAAGCAGTAGAAGAAACTCACCGGGTTAAAAGCCAGGCCCCAACTGCGGGCCTGGGTCAGTAGGCAGATAACGCCCTGGGGTGTACGCCCCAGCGCCTTGCCGACTTCCTGGCGCACGGCATCGCTCAAGCTCATGCCGCTGCGCGTGAATGCGCGCAGGTAATCCTGCTGGCGGAAACCAAAGGGCGCAAAACGGCTGCGCCCGGCCAGGGGCGACAGCCCCAGCACGTGCTGTTCTTCGCTCAAATCCAGGTACAGCAGGCCGATGCGGTAGCGAAAGGCGTGGGCCTTGGGCGCAAACCGCCGATGGGCAATCCAGCCGCTATACAGGGCGCTGTTCACAGGCGTTCCCCAAAGGCGTCGGCTACGCGCAGGGCGCTGACCACGCCGTCTTCATGGAAGCCGTTGGCCCAGTAGGCGCCGCAATAAAAGGTATTGCGCACGCCGCAGACTTCTTGCCAGCGCGCTTGCGCCGCCACCGCCGCCAGGCTGTATTGCGGGTGGGCGTAGGTGTAGCGGGCGAGGATCTTCAGCGGATTGATAACTGCCGTCTGGTTGAGGCTGACGCAAAAGGTGGTGGCGCTGTCGATGCCTTGCAGAATGTTCATGTCGTAGGTCACGGCGGCCTGGGCCTGCGCATTGCCACTCAGTCGATAATTCCAGCTGGCCCAGGCCAGTGTGCGATCCGGCAGCAGGCGGGTGTCGGTGTGCAGCACCACGTCGTTGCTGGCGTAGGGCAGGGCGCCGAGGATCTCTTGCTCGGCTTGGCTCGGGTCGGCGAGCAACGCCAGTGCCTGGTCGCTGTGACAGGCGAACACCACGCGGTCGAAATGCTCGCTACCGGCCGGGCTGTGGATAACCACACCAGCCTCGTTGCGTTCGACTTTATCCACAGGGCAGTTGAGGCGGATCTGTTCGCGAAAACCTCGGGTCAGCGGTTCGATGTAGCTGCTGGAACCGCCCTCGATCACACACCACTGCGGGCGGTTGCTCACCGACAACAAGCCGTGGTTCTTGAAG
This sequence comes from Pseudomonas sp. 18.1.10, assembly GCF_024655625.1. NCBI lineage: Bacteria > Pseudomonadati > Pseudomonadota > Gammaproteobacteria > Pseudomonadales > Pseudomonadaceae > Pseudomonas > Pseudomonas sp. 18.1.10. Next base: position 8,646 of record NZ_JANLGL010000166.1, on the reverse strand, counting down.
AAACGCACAAAGAACTGCAAGGGAAAACCGAGCATGTCCGCCAGGGACATCGACCAGATCGCCGCCCCCATCGGCACGATGTAGTGGCGGATAAACCGCTCGCCATAACCACCGGCCTTGAGGTAGTCGCCCAGGGTCATGTCAGCGCTGATGCGCTGTTCCTGCAGGTCCAGCGGCGCCTGGCGGTTGAAGCGCAGGATATCGCGCAACATGCCCCAGAACCCCGGCGACAGAATGTTGCGCCGCTGCGCAAACAGGCTGTTGAGGTTGTTGCCGTTGTACTCGAAACGCTGCTGCTCATCGTGCACCGAAAAGCTCATCTCGGTGGGCTTGAACGTCACCCCAATCTGCCCCAACAGGCGGATGAAGTTGGGATAGGTCCAGTCGTTGAACACGATAAAACCGGTGTCCACTGCATAGCTTTTGCCTTCGACGCTGACGTTGACCGTGTGGGTATGCCCGCCGATGCGGTCGCCGGCTTCGAACAGGGTAATGTCGTGGCGACGGCTGAGCAGGTAGGCGCTGGTCAGCCCGGCGATGCCGCTGCCGATAATGGCGATTTTCACAGGCGGTCCTTCTGCGGTGGCGGGCTGCGCAACATGCGTTTGCCGATAATCAACTGCACGCGGCTGGGCAGTTTCGACAGCGGCCACAGGGTGGCGATAAACAGCGCGGGGAAGGCGATTTCCAGCGGGCGTTTGTCCAGCTTGGCGAAGATATGCCGCGCGGCTTTGTCGGCCGACCAGCTCAGGGGCATGGGGAAATCGTTGCGTTCGGTCAGCGGCGTTTCGACAAAACCGGGGCTAATCACCGTGACGTCAATGTTTTCCGGCGACAGGCTGATACGCAGCGCTTCGAACAGGTAACGCAAGCCGGCCTTGGACGCGCCATAGGCTTCGGCGCGGGGCATGGGCAGGTACGTGACCGCGCTGGCCACACCGACCAGGTGCGGCGTTTGCCCGGCGCGCAACAGCGGCAGCGCGGCCTCGATGCAGTAACTGCTGGCCAGCAGGTTGGTGCGCACCACGTGTTCGATGATTGACGAATCGAACTGCCTGGCGTCCACGTATTCACAGGTGCCGGCGTTGAGGATCACCGTGTCCAATGAGCCCCAGACCACGCCGATGTGCTCGCCGATCTCGCGCACCGTCTGGCTGTTGGTCAGGTCGCCGGCCACCACCAGCACTTGCCCCGGATAGCGTTGGGCGAGGGCTTCCAGCGGGCCTTTGCTGCGTGAGCTGAGCGCCACGTGGGCGCCGCTGTCGAGCAACTCCACGGCCAGCGCGGCGCCGATGCCACTGCTGGCGCCGGTCAGCCAATAACGGCGGGGCGGGGTGAGGTTCATGCCATTCTCCTTTTCAGCCAGCGGATGACGCGGCCGAGTAGCGGCAGGTGTTCGTAGAGCAGGGCGCCGGCGTCGAAGTAGTCGCGATGGTGGTAGACCTTGTCGCGCCACATCAGGTGCGAGCAGCCTTCCACGCGGATCAACTGGCCGTTGGCCAGGCGCGGGTGGCAGAAGCTCATCTTCCAGCGCAGGTAGCCTTCGCCTTCGGCGACCTGGTCGAAGCCGTGAAAGTCGAAGCGCAGCTGGCTGACATTGCTGTACAAGTCGGCAAAGTAGCGGTGCATCGCCGGCAGGCCGTGGACTTGATGCAGCGGGTCGGCGAAGGCGATGTCCTTGCTGTAGAGGTTATCCAGCAGGTGCAGGTTGTGTTTGTCCAAGGTGGCGAAGGCTTGGGCGAACCGGCGCAGGAAGTCACTCATGGATGCCTCCGGCCGCTTCGCGCGAAGGCAGGCTGCGGAAGGCGGCGAGGGCGCGTTCGCGGGATTTTTTCAGGTCGACGATGGCGCGCGGGTAATCCGCCACGCCGAACAGGCCGCCTGCTGCTTCGGGGTTGTGCACTTCCTTTTTATTCAGCGCGGCCAACTCGGGCAGCCAGCGCTTGATGAACACGCCTTCGCCGTCGAATTTTTCCGACTGGCTCAGCGGGCTGAAGATCCGGAAATACGGCGCCGAGTCGGTGCCGGTGGACGAGCTCCATTGCCAGCCGCCGTTGTTGGCGGCCAGGTCGCCGTCGATCAGGTGGCGCATGAAAAAGCGCTCGCCTTCACGCCAGTCGATCAGCAGGTTCTTGGTCAGGAACATCGCCACCACCATGCGCAGGCGGTTGTGCATCCAGCCGGTTTCCAGCAGTTGGCGCATGGCCGCGTCGATGATCGGCAGGCCGGTGCGTGCTTGCTGCCAGGCGGCGAGGTCCTTGGGCGCATCGCGCCAGGCCACGGCTTCGGTCTCAGGGCGGAACGCACGGTGACGCGATACCCGTGGGTAACCCACGAGGATGTGTTTGTAGAACTCGCGCCAGAGCAACTCGTTGATCCAGGTGATGGCGCCGATGTCACCGCTTTCGAACTCGCCCCGGTTGGTTTGCAACGCGGCGTGCAGGCATTGGCGCGGCGATACCACGCCAGCGGCGAGGTACGCCGAGAGCTGGCTGGTGCCGGGCTTGGCCGGGAAGTCGCGTTCGTCCTTGTAGTAGCTGATCTGCTGGTCGGCGAAGGCGTCGAGGCGACGGCGCGCTTCGTCTTCGCCAGCGGGCCAGAGGGCGCGCAGGGTCTCGCTGGGCGGCTCGAAACCGTCGACGGCCTGCGGAATCGGATCGCTCTCAATGTCGAGCTTCGCTTGGGCCTTGGCCGTTGGCACCAGGCGCGGCAAGGCGCTGTGCAGGCGGGTGTAGCAGACCTTGCGGAACTGGCTGAACACTTGGAAGTAGGTGCCGGTCTTGGTCAGCACGCTGCCGGGTTGGAAAAACAGTTGGTCGAGGTAGCTGTGGAATGTCACGCCGTCGGCGTCCAGGGCCTTGGCCACGGCGGCATCGCGGCGGCTTTCGTGAATGCCGTATTCCTCGTTGACGTGTACAGACGCCACTGCAAGTTCGCGGCACAACTCGCTCAAGACGGCGGGCGCCTGGTCCCAGGTCGCGGCGTGGCGGATCAGCAGGGGAATGTTCAGTTGGCCCAGGGTGGTGCTCAGTTCGCGCAGGTTGCGCAGCCAGAAGTCCACTTTGCACGGCGCATCGTCATGGGCCAGCCACTGTTCGGGCGTAATCAGGTAAACGGCCGCGATCGGGCCCCGCTGGCTCGCGGCGGCCAGGGCGGTGTTGTCGTGTAGGCGCAGGTCGGTGCGCAGCCAGATCAAATGCATTTAGACGATTCCACGCTGGATCAGGAGCTGATGGGCCGACAACGGGTCTTCGGCCACGCACAATTGGGGGATGTCATCGGTTAATACGGCCAACTCGGCCTGGTGGATGCATACCGTTGGTCCGGCAATCAGCGTCGGGCACTGCACGCCGGCCAGCAGCTTGCCAAGGGTCGGCAGATGCAGGGCCTTGCTCGAATACAGCAGCACGGCGCGCGGTTGCAGGTGTTCCACCGCCAGCGCCAGCTCGCCGGCCGGCAGCGGCCAGTCGAAGACTTCCACCGGGCAGTCGGCGCTGCTGGCCAGCCAGGCGCTGAGCCACAGGTGCGGCTCCAGGGGCAGGTCGGACTGGTTGACCAGCAGCAGCGGTGCGCCCTGGAGCTGGCGGTTGTTGTGATAGATGCGCGCGCCGAATTTGCTGCGCAGCCACGAGAGGAAAAACACCCGCTCCATCTGCGCGCCGAACTGGCCTTGCCAGCGCTGTTCCAGGTCGTTGAGCAGTGGCAGCAAAAGTTGCGCACACAGGGTGCGCGGCGGGTAGAGCGCCATGGCCTGGTTGAAGGCATCGTCGACCCGACGCTCGGCCAATTCGCTGATCGCTTGCACCAGCGTCTGGCGCAGGCTGTGCCATTCATTCTCAACGGCATCGGCAACGGGTTGGGCGGAGTCGATCAAGGTTTTCACCTGACCGACCGGCACGCCACGGTTGAGCCAGGTGAGGATGGTGTGGATGCGTTGCACGTGTTCAGCGCTGAACAGCCGGTGGCCCTTGGGCGTGCGCTGGGGCACGATCAGGCCGTAGCGGCGTTCCCAGGCGCGCAGGGTCACCGCATTGACGCCAGTCTGGCGCGCCACTTCGCGGATCGGCAGCCAGCCGTCGGCGAAGGCTTGGGCGAGGTCTTCTGGAGGGGCAGCTTTCATGGGTTAGATCGCATTACGCAGGCTGAGGTTTTCCGGGTGCGGTTGCAGGTAGGCCTGCTGCGCGATGTAGCGGTCCGGGTGTTGGCGAAAGTGATGCTTGAGCAAGGTCAAGGGCACCACCAGCGGCACGATGCCGTGGCGGTATTGGCCGATGACGGTTTGCATTTCCTGCTTGTCGTCGGCGCTGATCGCCTGTTTGAGGTGACCGCTGATGTGTTGCAGCACGTTGGTGTGGGTGCCGCGGGTGGCGCACTGGGTCAGGCCGGTCATCAGGTCGCTGAAGTAGCAGTCGGCCAACTCATCCAGGTTGACGTCCTTGGCCATGCTGCCCAGCAAGTGGCCGAGGCGCTTGTAGTGCGCCGGGCTGTGGGCCATCAGCAAGTATTTGTAGCGCGAGTGAAAGGCCAGCAGGCGGTGGCGGCTCAGGCCGTCGGCGAGCAGTTGCTGCCAGCTGGCGTAGACAAACACGCGGGTCAGGAAGTTTTCCCGCAGCACCGGGTCATTCAGCCGACCGTCTTCTTCCACCGGCAGGTTGGGATGCTGCGCGCAGAACGCCTGGGCGTAGATGCCGCGCCCGCCACCGTCCACGGGTGTGCCGTTTTCGCGGTAGACCTTGACCCGTTCCAGGCCGCAGGACGGCGATTTCTGCATGAAGATGTAGCCGCACAGGTCAGTGTGTTGCTCGGCCATCTGCAGGCCGTAGTCGTGCAGGGGCTCGGTTACGTTCAGCTCGCTGTGTACGGTGCCGACGGCTTGCGGGTGGGCGGGGTCGCCCACCAGGCGGATCGGCTCGCGGGGAATGCCCAGGCCGATGGCGACTTCGGGGCACAGTGGCACAAAGTCGAAATAGTCAGCGAGGGTCTGGCTGCACAGCAGGGATTGTTTGTGCCCGCCGTTGAAGCGCACGTTTTCGCCGAGCAGGCAGGCGCTGATGGCGATCTTCGGTTTGGTGCTGGACATAGGCAAACCCCGGCAAGATTCCTGTACAAGATATTTATCTTGTACAACTAAATCTCATCATAGGTTCGATGTTGTGCAAGTCAAATTATTTGTACAGGTTTTGCTTGCGCTACTGCCAGCCAATCTTCCAGTCGTCGGCATTTTGCAGGGTTTGCCACGTCAGGCGCTCGGCGCGGCGGGTCATCACGGCTTGCAGTTCGATTTCCAGCACGGTGCCTTCATCGTCGCGAAACAGCTCGGTCACCAGGAAGTGTTTTTCCTTGTTCCGAGGGTGCGCTGCCGTCCATTTGGACAGCAGCAATTTGGCGGGGTTGATGCGGTTCATTGCAGGTGCTCGATCAGGCGTCGCGCCACTTCCTGGCCGCTGAGCCATGCGCCTTCCACGCGCCCGGACAGGCACCAGTCACCACACACGTACAGGCCCAGGTCCGCGTCGGCGAGCACGCCGAACTCATGGCTGCCCGACGGGCGCGCATAGAGCCAGCGGTGCGCCAGGCTAAAGGACGGCGCGGGCATGGCGCTGTGCAACAGTTCGGCGAAGGCGCCGTGCAGGTGCTCGATTACGGCTTCCTTGGGCAAGTCCAGGTGGGCCTTGCTCCAGGTGCTGGTGGCGTGGAGCACCCAGGTGTCGAGGCTGGCGTCGCGCCCCGGCTTGCTGCGGTTGCGGGCCAGCCAGTCGAGGGGGCTGTCTTGCACGAAGCAGCCTTCCATCGGCGTGTCCAAGGGCGTGTCGAACGCCAGGGCGATGGCCCAGGTCGGGTCCATCTTCACTCCGGCGGCGGCGCTGGCCAGCTTGGGCGCAGCGGCCAGCAGGGCGGTGGCCTGGGGCGCGGGTGTGGCGATGACCACATGGCTGAACGGGCCGTGGTTGCCGCCGTCGGCGTCGAGCAGGTTCCAGTGTTGGGTGCCCTGGAAGACTTCGGTGATGCGGCAACCGAACGTCACCGGCAAGTCGTCGAGCAGCGCGCGGGTGATCGCACTCATTCGCGGTGTGCCGACCCAACGGATCTGTTCATCGGGGGAGGGGGTGAGTTGGCCGGATTTGAAGTTGTACAGTTGGGGTTTCCACTGCGCGGCCCAGCCGTTGCTTTGCCAGCGCTGCACTTCGTTGACGAAGCGCCTGTCGCGGGCGGTGAAGTATTGCGCGCCCATGTCCAGGGCGCCGGCATCGCTGCGCTTGCTGGACATGCGGCCGCCACTGCCGCGGCTTTTATCGAAGAGTTGTACAACGTGCCCCGCGTCTCGTAACGCTCGGGCGGCGGAGAGACCGGCGATGCCGGTGCCGATGATCGCGATGGGAACAGTCATGGGAGGCCTCGTTTTACCGTTGGGTACAGACTACGCCGACACCAATAGCTGTACAATATTGTTTTTTGGTATAAGTTTTGGCGTACCTGTTCTATACGGTGTGACCTATGGTTAAAGCAGAGGCTTAAGCCAGCGTTACGCCCGATTACAAATGATCCCTGCCTTTAAAATAGACCAGTGATCGGCAGCGAACGTTACATGAGGAGCGTCCCATGCATATTTTGCTGACCGGCGGTACCGGCTTGATCGGCCGCCAACTTTGCCAACACTGGCTGGCCCAGGGTCATCGCCTGACCGTGTGGAGCCGCCACCCGGAACAGGTCGCCAAGGTCTGCGGCGCTCAGGTGTCGGGAGTCGGCCGCCTACAACAGGTTATCGGCCCGGTGGACGCGGTCATTAACCTCGCCGGCGCGCCCATTGCCGACCGCCCGTGGACCCACAAGCGCAAGGCGTTGTTGTGGAGCAGCCGCATCGGCCTGACCGAAACCCTGCTGGCGTGGCTGGACAGCCTGGCGCAAAAACCGGCGGTGTTGATCTCCGGTTCCGCCGTGGGCTGGTATGGCGACGGTGGCGAGCGCGAATTGACCGAAGCCAGCGGCCCGGTGCAAGACGACTTCCCCAGCCAGCTGTGCGTCGCTTGGGAAGAAACCGCCCAGCGCGCCGAAGCTCTGGGCATGCGAGTGGTACTGGTGCGCACCGGCCTGGTGCTGGCCGCCGAGGGCGGCTTTTTGTCGCGCCTGTTACTGCCGTTCAAATTGGCGCTGGGCGGGCCGATCGGCAAGGGTCGGCAGTGGATGCCGTGGGTGCATATCAAGGATCAAATCGGCCTGATTGATTTTCTTCTGCACAACCCACAGGCCAGCCGTCCTTATAATGCGTGCGCGCCACACCCGGTGCGCAACCGCGAGTTTGCCAAGACGTTGGGCCAGGTGCTGCACCGCCCGGCGTTCATGCCCATGCCGGCGTTTGCGTTGAGGGTCGGGTTGGGCGAGTTGTCCGGGTTGCTGTTGGGCGGGCAGAAGGCCGTGCCCGAACGGCTGCTGGCGGCCGGTTACACTTTTCAGTTCACTGAGTTGCGCGCGGCCCTGGACGACTTGTCCAGCCGCCTCTAGCCATAGGATGTTGCATGACGGATCACGCGTTATTACTGGTCAACCTGGGTTCACCGGCGTCCACTTCGGTGGCCGATGTGCGCAGCTACCTCAATCAGTTCCTGATGGACCCTTATGTGATCGACCTGCCGTGGCCGGTGCGGCGCTTGCTGGTGTCGCTGATCCTGATAAAGCGCCCCGAGCAGTCGGCCCACGCCTACGCGTCCATCTGGTGGGACGAAGGCTCGCCGCTGGTGGTGCTCAGCCGTCGCCTGCAACAACAGATGACCACGCAGTGGACTCACGGCCCGGTGGAATTGGCGATGCGCTACGGCGAGCCGTCGATTGAAACGGTGCTGACCCGTCTCGCCAGCCAGGGCATCCGCAAGGTCACCCTCGCGCCGTTGTACCCGCAGTTTGCCGACAGCACCGTGACCACGGTGGTGGAAGAAGCCCGCCGTGTGCTGCGTGAGAAAAAACTCGACCTGCCGTTGGCGATCCTGCAACCCTTCTACGATCAACCGGAATACCTCGACGCCCTGGTGGCCAGCGCCAAGCCACATTTGCAGCAGGATTACGATCACCTGCTGTTCAGCTTCCACGGCTTGCCGGAGCGGCACCTGCAAAAACTCAACCCTGACCACACGTTCGACGGTGCCACCGATTGCTGCGCAAATGCCTCGGCGCAAGTACGCGCCACCTGTTATCGCGGGCAGTGTTTCAGCGTGGCGCGGGATTTTGCCGCGCGTATGGGCTTGCCGGCAGATAAATGGTCGGTGGCCTTCCAATCGCGCCTGGGCCGGGCGAAGTGGATCGAACCCTACACCGAAGCCCGCCTGGAAACCCTGGCCCAGCAAGGCGTGAAAAAGCTGCTGGTGATGTGCCCGGCGTTTGTCGCCGATTGCATCGAGACGCTGGAGGAGATTGGTGATCGCGGGCTGGAGCAATTCCGCGAGGCGGGGGGCGAGGAGTTGGTGCTGGTGCCGTGTCTGAATGATGATCCGCAGTGGGCGAAGGCGTTGAATGTCTTGTGCGAAAGGGCGTCAGTTGAGCTGTAACTGAACCTGAAGCAGTCCAAATGTGGGAGCGGGCTTGTGTGGGAGCGGGCTTGCTCGCGAAAGCGGTGGGTCAGTCAGCGCATGTAGCGACTGACACTCCGTATTCGCT
>NZ_JANLGL010000165.1:0-12751 GCF_024655625.1 Pseudomonas sp. 18.1.10 | reverse complement strand
AGCCCGCTCCCACATTTGGAATGCATTCCCCTGTGGGAGCGGGCTTGCCCGCGATAGCGCCCTGCCAGGCGCCTGATTACTCAGCGATCAACCAATCCATCTGCCACCCACCCTGGGTCTGCCCAAGCTGCTTGGACAACCACGGCAGCAATTCCCGCAACTCCTCTTCCAAACCCCACGGCGGATTGGCAATCGCCAGGCCCGAGCCGGTCAGGGTGTTCGGCGTATCCAATGGATGCACCAACAACTCCACACGCAACAGCTTCGGCGCCCCCGTGCCGGCCAGGTCCTGATAGAAACGGCGCAACATGCGCTGGTCCTTCACCGGGTACCAGATGGCGGCGACGGTCTGACGCATGCGGCTCACGGCTTCCTTGAGGGACGCGGCGCAGCGTTGCATCTCGTCGAGTTTCTCGAACGGCGGGTCGATCAGCATCAACGCGCGTTTTTCCGGCACCGGCAGCAAGGCACGCGGCACATGCCAGCCTTCGCCCAGGTGCACTTTGACGCGGCGATCACCCTTCATGTTGTCCTTGAGCAGCACGCCGTCTTCCGGGTGCTTTTCATTGAGCAGCACGCGGTCCTGCGGCCGCGTGAGGCGGCGCGCCAGCTCCGGCGAGCCCGGGTAGTAGCGCAACTGGCCATCCGGGTTCATCTCGTGCAGCACGCGCATGTAATCAGCGGTCAGCGGCGGCAGGTCGCTTTGGCCCCACAGGCGCGCAATGCCTTCCAGGTATTCACCGGTCCGGTTGGCCTGGTCGCCCTGCAAGTCGTACAGGCCGATCCCGGCGTGGGTATCGAGGTAGGTGAACGGCTGCTCCTTGCGCGACATCAGGGCGATGAGGCGGGTCAAGGTCAGGTGTTTGAAGACATCGGCGTGGTTGCCGGCGTGAAAGGCGTGACGATAATTCATGGTTGCTCCTGCGCAGGGGGCGAAGTTTACCTTTTACGCGGGCTCAGGTGCAGTGCGGTGCTTATGCTTAAAGCGCAGGAACTTCGCTGAAAATGATCTAGGCGGTTATGTGGGAGCGGGCTTGCCCGCGATGCAGGCGACGCGGTATTACCTGCACACTGCGGTGATGCTATCGCAGGCAAGCCAGCTCCCACACTGTCCAAGGAGGTCAAAACAATCATGAAAGACGCCACCCTCGCATTGCACCACGGCTTCAAGTCGGACCCCACCACCAAGGCCGTCGCTGTACCGATCTACCAGAACGTCGCCTTCGAATTCGACAACGCCCAGCACGGTGCCGACCTGTTCAACCTGGACGTGCCCGGCAATATCTACACGCGCATCATGAACCCCACCAACGACGTGCTGGAGCAACGCATTGCGGCGCTGGAAGGCGGCATCGCGGCCCTGGCCGTGTCGGCCGGCAGCGCGGCGATCCACTATGCGATCCAGACGCTGACGCGCGCCGGCGACAATATCGTCACCACACCGCAGCTCTACGGCGGCACCTACACCCTGTTCGCGCACCTACTGCCGAGCTTTGGCGTGGACGTGCGCTTCGCCCGTGACGACTCCGCGCAAGCCATCGCCAAACTGATCGACGACAACACCAAGCTGGTGTACTGCGAAAGCATCGGCAACCCGGCGGGCAATATCATCGACCTGCAAGCCCTGGCCGACGTCGCCCATGCCCGTGGCGTGCCGCTGATGGTGGACAACACCGTGGCCACGCCGATCCTGTGCAAGCCGATCAGGTTCGGCGCCGACATCGTCGTGCATTCGCTGACCAAATACATCGGCGGCCATGGCAACTCCCTGGGCGGCGTGATTGTCGACAGCGGCACCTTCCCCTGGACCGATTACCCGGAGAAATTCCCCGGCCTCAACAACCCCGAGCCGGCCTATCACGGCGTGGTCTACACCGAGAAATTCGGCCCCGCGGCCTTTATCGCCCGCGCCCGCACCGTGCCGCTGCGCAATACCGGCGCGGCGCTGGCGCCGATGAACGCCTTCCTGCTGCTACAAGGCCTGGAAACCCTCGCACTGCGCATGGAGCGCCACACCGAAAACGCCTTGAAGGTCGCGCAGTTCCTGCAAGGCCATCGCGACGTGGAATGGGTCAGCTACGCCGGCCTGCCGGATCATCCGCACCACGCCCTGGCGCAGAAATACCTGCAGGGCAAACCCTCGGCGATCCTGTCGTTTGGCTTGAAGGGCGGCTATGAAGCCGGTGTGCGCTTCTACGACGCGCTGCAAATCTTCAAGCGCCTGGTGAATATCGGCGATGCCAAGTCCCTGGCCTGCCATCCGGCCTCCACCACCCATCGGCAGATGAACGCACAAGAGCAGGCCAAGGCCGGGGTGAAACCGGAAATGATCCGCCTGTCGGTGGGCATCGAAGCGATTGAAGACCTGCTCGAAGATTTGCAGCAGGCCTTGGGCTCAACCCAGCTCTGAGGCGATGTAGTCGGCCAGCGCTGCATGGCTGGTGGGCGAAATCCGCACGAAGCGGGCGACCTTGTGGCGCAAGGTCGCTGGCGTGAAGGCAGCGCAGAGGTCGGGGCGCTGTTCTTCGAGCCATTGCAGCAGGTTGTCGATCAGCGTCTGCGGTGATTGGCCCGCCAACTGCGCCACTAACGGCGCCGGCACTTGCCACCAGGGACTGGCTTTGGCTGCCGTCACCGCGCCTGTCGCCACGCTCAGCGCCTGGCCATTGATCAAGTAGCGCTGGAACACTGGCAATATCTCCTCTCCCGATTGCTGAATGATCGGCAACATCTGGGCGCCGTCCCAAAAGCGCAGGAACACCGCCTGACCCTCCGGCAGGTACACCTTGGTCAGGCTTTGCAGGTGCGCGATCACCGTTTCCAACGGGCTGGACGAGACGGCCAGCCAGCCCCAATCGGTGGATGCGGTGGCCGCAGCCCAATCAAGGAAGGGACTGCCACGCTCGACGATGGCGACGTAGGGCATGACCTCATCCCATGACGCATAGGCCGTGCCGGCCCAAACCGGGTGCAGCGCCGTTGCGCCTGCATGGGTTCGCCACGCCGTCAGCGGCTTGGCGTCGCTGGCCGCGCCGACGATGGCGAAGAGTTGTTCACCGGGGAGCAAGGTTTGATGCATCGTCGTCAGATCCATTCAGGGCTGGCGCACAGGCCGTTCTTGCAGCGCTCACACTCTTCGCAAAACGGCGCGCTGCGCTTGAGGCTGGCCACTTGCGCGCGGCTCAACGGTGCGGGTATGACCGCCAGCAGTGTCTCCTTCAATCCCGGCATCAGCGGCGCAGCGACCGCAGCAGGCGCGCCACCAAGCTGGATCGGCACGCTGCTGAAAATCCCGCCCGCCGACAACGTGATCGACTGCCCGCCCGCTTGAATCGTCACGGACGCGCCCGCATCGATGACCACACTGTGCCCGGCACCGATCTGAATGGTGCGCCCGGCACGCATCTGCTGGGAGCCGCCGACCACCAGGTGATCGTCCTGCTTGAGTTCGGTCAGGCGGTTGCCGTGGGTGATGCGCTGTTCCTCACCTTGCAGCTCATGGTGGGATTCGCCGCCCACCCGCACCTGACGCCGGTTATCCACCTGCACCTGCTGGTCATGCAGCACGTGCTGGGTCCAATCGCGCTGGGCGCGCAGGTAGATTTCCTCGGCGCCCTTGCGGTCCTCGATGCGCAGCTCGTTGTAGCCGCCGCCACCGGGGCTGCTGTGGCTGCGGAATGTGCTGCGGGTCTTGTCTGCAGGCAGGTCGAGCGGCACAGGTGTCGCCGCGTTGGGCAGGCAGCCCATCACCAGGGGCATGTCCATATCGCCATTGACGAAGCCCACCAGCACTTCCATGCCCACGCGCGGGATCAGCACCGCGCCATAGCGGTCATGGGCCCAGCCGCTGGCGACCCGCAACCAGCAGCTGGAATGATCGTTGTGTTTGCCGTTGCGGTCCCAGGCCAATTGCACTTTGACCCGGCCGTATTCGTCGCAATGGATTTCACTGTCGGCGGGGCCGGTGACCACCGCGTTCTGATAGCCGGAAATGCTCGGACGCTCAGGCAATGGCGGGCGAAAGATCGCCTCCCAGGGCGCTGCGATAAAGCTGTTGCGATAACCCTGGCGAAAATCGCCGCCCGCCGGCTCGGTAACCGCTTCCTCCAACACCTGGGGCTGCTTGCCCTCGTGGACAACCTGGGTCACCAACCACTCCTCATTCCAGGCCTCACGGGGGTGGCCGCTGAGCCGCAGGAAGCGGCCGCTGGCCAGCGCCGGCTCGTCGCCACTGCCACGGGCGATTTGATAGTCACTGCGCCGCCGCTCCAGGCCACGTTGCGCAAGGTACTTGCCATGGGCGCGGTCGCTGAAGTGTCCGGGATAATCCTGCACTTCCAGGCGCGGCAGTTGCTCGCCAGCCACCGTGCTTTCCAGCGCCAGGCGCGGCTTGCGCCAATCGTAATCGCGCAGGTTCAGCACCGTGGCGCGGGCCTCCAGTTGCACGGCAAAGCGCTTGATCGCCGGCGTGTCGGCGACCATCCCGGAGCCGGGGGTGTAAGGGGTGGGCTGCTCAGCCCGGGCAAAGACCGTCTGGTCATCGCCAAACACCAGCAGGTGCCGGTCGCTCGCATGCTGGAAGTGATAGTGGATGCCCGCCTCGGCACACAGGCGCTGGACGAACGCCAGATCGGTCTCGCCAAACTGCACGCAGTACTCGCGCTCGGGGTAAGTGCCGCTCAAGTGAAATGCAAAGCGGTCACTCTGGATGCCCTGCCCCACCAGCACCTGCGCCACGATCTGCGGCACCGTCTGGTGCTGGAAAATTCGTTGTTGGCTGCTGTGTGCCAGGTAGGTCAATTGCGGCACGAGGCTGATCTGATAACGCGTCAGGCGCCGCCCGGAATCGCCTTGCGCGACGCGATAGACCAGGCCATGGACACCGTGACCCTGGTTGTCGAAGCCCAGATACACCGGACGATGCAGCAGGCCTTCGAGGTCGATGTCGGGCTGTTCGCTGACCAGCTCAAGGTCAAAGCGATAGGGCTGGCTGAGTGCTTCGGTGCCACTGAAGCTGAAGACCTTGAGGTCACTGGCGACCCCGTCCAGGGTCAGGTTGAAGGCACTTTGATTGGCAGGAGCGAACATCCGGTGTTTCTCTGCGAAAGGGTGGGCGGGGGATAGTGCCTCAGCCTTTTGCCCTGCTGATCGCGGCGCAGACAAATCAGTAAATCCTTACGACTTAGGTTTCGTTTGCTTGGATTTTTCGCACAAAAATACAGGCGTCTGACGGAAGCCTTTCATCGCTGTGTAGCCCGTTTCCCAAAGTCAAAAAACCACCCCAAATTCCCCACGCATAACCACGACGATTACCAGACGACTGATTAAATTTCGCAGCCATGTTCATGCAAAAGGAATGTGTTCATGGCCAGTCGTCTCTACACCGAATCGCGGGGGAGCGTGTGATGCCTCAGCCCTACGGTTTTCTCAATCACCGGCAACAAACGTCCGTGGAGCTCAAGGCGAGCTTGCGGTTGAGCAAGCACGCCGAAGTCAAGTTTGACGCGCTGAATACGCATATCCGCAATGTGGTGGTGCTGCCGGGGCAACTGGTGATCGTCGGTGACGAGACGGTTGCCGCGCGCACCTCGGAGGAGTCACGGCTGATGTGCGCGGCTTGGGATATTCGCCATAGCGTGATGGCCCATGGCGGGGATGCCTTTGCGCTGCAGAACTACGATTTGCTGCAAAAGTTGCTGGGGTACGCTTCGCTGGGGATCGGCACCGCAGGGGATGCCTGGAGTCGGCATTTGCAGGAAATCGTGAAAACCCTCGATGAAATCGAGGCACTGCATAAGCAATCGCTGCGCCGGGGCGGTGGCGCTGCACGAGATGATTTCCTGGCTCGCCGCCAAGTGCTGTTTGCCAAACTGGAAGCGCAAATGCGCAGCTTTGCGCGTTATGGTACGGGCCTGCGCAATGAAGGTTCGATCAAGAAAATGCTGGGGATATCCACCAGGAGCTATTTGCACACCGGGGAGATAAATCGATACGCAGAAACGATTGCGAAAATTTCGAAGACGGCGAAGCTGCTTAAACACGGCACGCCGTTGGGGATAGCGTTGAGTACGACAGCGACGGCGCTGGAGATCAAGGAGGCGTGTTCTACCGGGAGGGAGGAGCAGTGTACGAAGGCGAAATATGTGGAGGTGGGGAAGTTGGGTACGGGGGTTGTTGGAGGGGCATTGGGGGGTGCTGTCGGGGCATCCGTGTGCGTTGCCATATTGGCCCCTAGTACCGGTCCTGGGGCATTGGCCTGTTTCTTGATCGCAGGTGGCATAGGCGGCGCAACAGGTGGTCACTTCGGGGGCATGCTCGGCGAAGAAGTGGGAGAACGATTGTATGAGCCTTGATAGCTTCTTAAGTCTGCCAGCACAGACATTGGTCGTAATCGGTACATTACTCGCGATGATCACCTCCTACGTAATGTTGCTCTTCTTTTGCTATCTGAAGCTTGAGTCCATGGAAGCGCTCCTGAACAAGTGCCCCCTCGCTTGCCACGCCGACTATTTAGGAAACTCATACCGCGGGCGAATGGCGAGACTTTGCGTAGTGTATTGCATCATCGCCCTGCCCCGACGCTTTGCAAAACGGGGCGCCGCCGACCTGGAGCAAGCGCGGGCCTTTCCCCGCAAAACAAAAATCCTGCTTCACATAATGTTCCTGCTCTGCACACTAAGCCTGGTGGGAATGGGCGTGGCTGCCTCAGATTGACCCGCAGAAACAAAAACGGCCCGCCATCCAAAGGACGCGGGCCGTTTTCTCCACTCAACAGGCGATTTTTACTTGTTGAGGTTGTAGTCCTTCTCCGCCGCATCAAAACGCTCGACCATACCCGCAGTCGGTGCGCCCAGCTTGCTCACGAAGTAGATCGCCAGGCTGGCGAAGATAAAGCCCGGGATGATTTCGTACAGGCCCAGCAGTTCGAAGTGTTTCCACACGATCACGGTGATCGCGCCAACCAGGATGCCGGCCAGTGCGCCGTTGCGGGTCATGCCTTTCCAGATAACCGAGATCAGCACCACAGGGCCGAACGCTGCGCCGAAACCAGCCCAGGCGTAGCTCACGAGGCCCAGTACGCGGTTGTTCGGGTTGGCGGCCATGGCGATGGCGATCAGCGCAACCACCAGCACCATCAGGCGGCCGACCCACACCAGTTCAACCTGAGAGGCGTTTTTGCGCAGGAAGGTCTTGTAGAAGTCTTCGGTCAGGGCGCTGGAGCACACCAGCAGTTGGCAGCTCAGGGTGCTCATCACGGCAGCCAGGATAGCCGACAGCAGCACGCCAGCAATCCATGGGTTGAAGAGCAGCTTGGCCAGCTCGATGAACACACGCTCGTGGTTCTCGTTGACCGGGCCAGCCACTTCCGGGTGCGCCGAGAAGTAGGCGATACCGAAGAAACCCACCGCGACGGTACCGGCCAGGCACAGGATCATCCAGGTCATGGAGATACGGCGCGCGTTGGCGATCGACTTCACCGAATCCGCCGCCATGAAACGCGCGAGGATGTGCGGCTGGCCGAAGTAACCCAGGCCCCAGCCCATCAGCGAAATGATGCCGATGAAGGTGGTGTTTTTCAGCATGTTGAAGTTGTCAGGGTTCTTCGCTTCGATGGCGAGGAAGGTGGTATCAACGCCACCGGTGGCCAGCAGCACGATGATCGGCGTAAGGATCAGCGCGAAGATCATCAGCGTGGCTTGTACGGTATCTGTCCAGCTCACTGCCAGGAAACCACCGACGAAGGTGTAGGCAATAGTCGCGGCAGCACCGGCCCACAGCGCCGTCTCGTAGGACATGCCGAAGGTGCTTTCGAACAAGCGGGCACCGGCGACGATGCCGGAGGCGCAGTAGATGGTAAAGAACACCAGGATCACCACGGCGGAGATGATCCGCAGCAGGCCGCTTTTATCTTCGAAACGGCTGGAAAAGTAATCCGGCAGGGTCAGGGCGTCGCCGTTGTGTTCGGTCTGTACCCGCAGGCGACCGGCCACGAACAGCCAGTTGAGGTAAGCACCGACGATCAGGCCGATGGCGATCCAGCTTTCCGACAGGCCGGACATGTAGATCGCACCGGGCAAGCCCATCAACAACCAGCCGCTCATGTCCGAAGCACCAGCCGACAGAGCCGTGACCACGCTACCGAGGCTGCGACCGCCGAGGATGTAATCGGAAAGGTTGTTGGTGGAGCGATAGGCCATGAAGCCAATCAGCACCATTGCTGCGATGTAGATCACAAACGTGATCAGGGTTGGATTACTTACGCTCATATGAGTGACGCCCTGGCTTTGTTTTTATGTAGCGGCGGTCTGTCAGACGGCCACCCACTGCAAGTAGGTAGACGTAACTGCGTGCCGCGCATTTATGACTGACGTTTCCCCAGGAAAGCCGTCAGCCGATGAACCGACTCGTGGAGGTGGTTGCACCTTGGGCGCGAATGCTATTCAACAAAGCAAATAAGGTGCAACCAGTTTCGTGAGAATAAGTTGCACCCAAGTGTGAATTCAGCAAAACACCCCGTTCTTGCTCCTTTTCGGAGCAAGAACAGCCGATCTCAGAAGCAAATGCACCACCGTGAAGCAGATTCCGCTGAGGGTCGGTTTTTTTCATGCGCCCCCCTGAAAATTTCATGCATAAAAAGGGTTGCACCCGGTTGCACCTCTGCATGGGCAAAGCTAATCTTGCCGCCAGCTGATGCCACTCGGTAGTGGCACCCATGAGGATAAGAAAATGGCTACGACCACCCTTGGGGTCAAACTCGACGACCCGACCCGCGAACGCCTGAAGGCTGCCGCGACCTCCATTGATCGCACGCCGCACTGGCTGATCAAGCAGGCGATTTTCAATTACCTGGAGAAACTGGAGGGTGGTGCAACCCTGACCGAACTCAATGGCTTGAGCAGCAAGGACGCCGACGACGCAGGCGAGGTGCAGACCGACCACGCCCACCAGTGCTTCCTGGAGTTCGCCGAGAGCATCCTGCCGCAATCCGTCCTGCGCGCTTCGATCACCGCCGCTTACCGCCGCCCTGAGCCGGAAGTGGTGCCGATGCTGATCGAACAGGCTCGCCTGCCGGCACCGATGGCTGAAGCCACCAACAAGCTGGCCGCCTCGATTGCCGAAAAACTGCGTAACCAGAAGAGTGCCGGCGGCCGTGCCGGTATTGTTCAGGGCCTGCTGCAAGAATTTTCCCTATCGTCCCAGGAAGGCGTGGCGCTGATGTGCCTGGCCGAAGCGCTGCTGCGCATCCCGGACAAGGGCACCCGCGACGCCCTGATCCGCGACAAGATCAGCACCGGCAACTGGCAGCCGCACCTGGGCAACAGCCCATCGCTGTTCGTCAATGCCGCCACTTGGGGCTTGCTGCTGACCGGCAAACTGGTCGCCACCCATAACGAAGCAGGCTTGACCTCGTCCCTGAGCCGCATCATCGGCAAGAGCGGCGAGCCGATGATCCGCAAGGGCGTCGACATGGCCATGCGCCTGATGGGCGAGCAGTTCGTCACCGGCGAAACCATCGCCGAAGCCCTGGCCAACGCGAGCAAGTTCGAAGCCAAGGGCTTCCGTTATTCCTACGACATGCTCGGTGAAGCCGCACTCACCGAACACGATGCACAGAAGTACCTGGCCTCGTACGAGCAAGCCATTCACTCCATCGGCAAAGCCTCTCACGGCCGTGGGATTTATGAAGGCCCGGGCATCTCCATCAAGCTTTCGGCCCTGCACCCGCGTTACAGCCGTGCGCAGTACGAGCGTGTGATGGACGAGCTTTACCCGCGCCTGCTGTCCCTGACCCTGCTGGCCAAGCAATACGACATCGGCTTGAACATCGACGCCGAAGAAGCCGACCGCCTGGAACTGTCGCTGGATCTGCTGGAACGCCTGTGCTTCGAGCCGCAACTGACCGGCTGGAACGGCATCGGTTTCGTCATCCAGGCGTACCAGAAGCGCTGCCCGTATGTGATCGACTACGTCATCGACCTGGCGCGCCGCAGCCGCCACCGCCTGATGATCCGCCTGGTAAAAGGCGCGTACTGGGACAGCGAGATCAAGCGCGCCCAGGTCGAAGGCCTGGAAGGCTACCCGGTGTACACCCGCAAGGTGTACACCGACGTTTCCTACATCGCCTGCGCACGCAAACTGCTGTCGGTGCCGGAAGTCATCTACCCGCAGTTCGCCACGCACAACGCCCACACCCTGTCGGCCATCTACCACATCGCCGGTCAGAACTATTACCCCGGCCAGTACGAGTTCCAATGCCTGCACGGCATGGGTGAACCGCTGTACGAGCAGGTTGTAGGCAAGGTCTCCGATGGCAAGCTGAACCGTCCGTGCCGCGTGTACGCTCCGGTCGGCACCCACGAAACACTGCTGGCTTACCTGGTGCGTCGTCTGCTGGAAAACGGCGCCAACACCTCGTTCGTCAACCGCATTGCCGACCAGTCCATCTCGATTCAGGAGCTGGTGGCCGATCCAGTGGCCAGCATCGAGCAAATGGCCACGCTGGAAGGCGGCTTCGGCCTGCCGCACCCGCGCATTCCATTGCCACGCGACCTGTACGGCAGCGAGCGCGCCAACTCCGCCGGTATCGACCTGGCCAACGAACACCGCCTGGCATCGCTGTCCTGCGCCCTGCTGGCCACGGCCCACAACCACTGGAAAGCCGCGCCGATGCTCGGTTGCGCTGCCAGCAACCAACCCGCTGCACCGGTACTGAACCCGTCCGACCTGCGTGATGTGGTCGGCCACGTGCAAGAAGCCACCGTCGAAGACGTGGATAACGCGATCCAATGCGCCATCAACGCCGGTCCGATCTGGCAGGCCACCCCGCCCGCCGAACGCGCTGCGATCCTGGAGCGCGCTGCCGACCTGATGGAAGGCGAGATCCAACCGCTGATGGGCCTGCTGGCCCGTGAAGCCGGCAAGACCTTCGCCAACGCCATTGCCGAAGTGCGCGAAGCCGTGGATTTCCTGCGCTACTACGCGGTGCAGGCACGCAACGATTTCACCAACGACGCCCACCGCCCACTGGGCCCGGTGGTCTGCATCAGCCCGTGGAACTTCCCGCTGGCCATCTTCAGTGGCCAGGTTGCCGCTGCACTGGCCGCCGGCAACCCGGTACTGGCCAAGCCGGCCGAGCAAACCCCGCTGGTCGCTGCACAAGCCGTGCGCATCCTGCTGGAAGCGGGCATCCCGGAAGGCGTGCTGCAATTGCTGCCGGGCCAGGGCGAGACCGTGGGTGCGCGCCTGGTGGGTGATGATCGCGTCAAAGGCGTGATGTTCACCGGTTCCACCGAAGTGGCGCGCCTGCTGCAACGCAATGTCGCCGGGCGCCTGGATGCCCAGGGCCGGCCGATCCCGCTGATCGCCGAAACCGGCGGGCAGAACGCGATGATCGTTGACTCCTCGGCGCTGACCGAACAAGTGGTCATCGACGTGGTGTCCTCGGCCTTCGACAGTGCCGGCCAACGTTGCTCGGCCCTGCGTGTCCTGTGCTTGCAGGAAGATTCGGCAGACCGCGTCATCGAAATGCTCAAGGGCGCCATGGCGGAATGCCGCCTGGGTAACCCGGAACGCCTGTCGGTGGATATCGGCCCGGTGATCGACGCCGAAGCCAAGGCCGGCATCGAGAAACACATCCAGGCCATGCGCGACAAAGGCCGCAATGTGTATCAGGTGGCGATTGCCGACGGCGAAGAGATCAAGCGCGGCACCTTCGTGATGCCCACCTTGATCGAACTGGAAAGCTTCGACGAACTGCAACGGGAGATCTTCGGCCCGGTGCTGCACGTGGTGCGCTACAAGC
The DNA here is from genome assembly GCF_024655625.1 of Pseudomonas sp. 18.1.10. NCBI lineage: Bacteria > Pseudomonadati > Pseudomonadota > Gammaproteobacteria > Pseudomonadales > Pseudomonadaceae > Pseudomonas > Pseudomonas sp. 18.1.10. The sequence goes on along the minus strand of NZ_JANLGL010000165.1, from coordinate 948 downwards.
GCAAAGAGATCGACCAGCTCATCGGCCAGATCAACGCGTCGGGCTACGGCTTGACCCTGGGCGTGCACACCCGCATCGACGAGACCATCGCCAAGGTGATCGACAACGTCCATGCCGGTAACGTCTACGTGAACCGCAACATCGTCGGCGCCGTAGTTGGTGTGCAGCCGTTCGGCGGCGAAGGTCTGTCGGGCACCGGCCCGAAAGCCGGTGGTCCGCTGTACCTGTATCGCCTGCTTTCGACTCGTCCTACGGATGCCATCGAGCAATCCTTCGTACGTGGCGACAAGCTGAGCGCGCCGGATGTGCGCCTGCGTGACGCCATGAGCCAACCGCTGACCGCCCTGAAAGCCTGGGCCGACAGCCACAAGCTCAGCGACCTGAGCGCCCTGTGCGAGCAGTTCGCCGCGCAATCGCAAAGCGGTATCACCCGCCAACTGGCCGGCCCGACCGGCGAGCGCAACAGCTACGCGATCCTGCCACGCGAGCACGTACTGTGCCTGGCGGACGTGGAAAGCGACCTGCTGACCCAACTGGCCGCTGTGCTGGCGGTAGGCGGTTCGGCGGTATGGCCAGAGACTGACGTGACCAAGGCCGTGTTCCCACGCCTGCCTAAAGAGATTCAGGCGAAGATCAAGCGCGTGGCTGACTGGACCAAGGACGACGTGGTGTTTGACGCGGTTCTGCACCACGGTGATTCCGATCAACTGCGTGCGGTGTGCCAGCAAGTGGCGCAGCGCAATGGCGCGATTGTCGGGGTGCATGGCTTGTCCCAGGGCGAGACGGCGATTGCGCTGGAGCGCCTGGTGATCGAGCGGGCGTTGAGCGTTAACACTGCTGCGGCGGGTGGTAACGCTAGCCTGATGACTATCGGCTAACTGACACAACGCGGTCAGAAATGTGGGAGCGGGCTTGCTCGCGAATGCGGTGGATCAGTGACAGATGTAC
>NZ_JANLGL010000164.1:0-13041 GCF_024655625.1 Pseudomonas sp. 18.1.10 | reverse complement strand
AACATCTTTGACTGAACCACCGCATTCGCGAGCAAGCCCGCCCCCACATTTGCACCTCATTGTTTGATCAATTGTGTTCCAACAAAAAAGCCCCCGTATCTCGCGATACGGGGGCTTTTGTTTTCAGCGTCAGATCAAACCGGTGACAACACCGACTGACCACTCAACGCCAGGTCCAGCAACTCACGGTTGGCCACCGCGTACATGGCGTAATCCGTACCGACCGCAGCACGAATTTCTACCATCATCGCCACCCAACGATCAGCCATGTCCTTGTGCTGCTCAAGCCACAGGGCCACGCGGGCTTCCATGTCTTCTGGCGCATCGGCCATTTGCAGGACCGAAATGGTGATCGCCCGTTGCTGCCAGTCCACATCGTCGCGGAACGCTTCGCGGGCCTGGGCCTGCCAGTTGTTGGCTACCGGCAGATCGCTGATCTGCTGCAGGTACCACGGCAGGTCCAGGGCGCTGCCCACGGCGAAGTAGGCCTTGGCCACTTCGGCGGCGTCATGCCCGGTCACGTCGGCGGCTTCGATGATCGGCAGCAAAGTGTACAGGTGGGTAGTGCCTGCAACCATGCGCGCCAACAACTCCGGCACACCGGCTTCGGTGTATTTGCCGTAGCGGTTCTGCCAGCCTTCGCGGGTCGGGCCTTCCAGCAGTTCGTCGAGCTTGAGGCCCAGCGCGGCCAGGTGCGGACCGAAGTGCGCGGTGTCACGGCCAGCGTCCTGCTCGTTGCGACGGCTACGCAGGAACCAGCGTGTAGCACGGCGGCCCAGGCGCATCAGTTCATCCATCAGCTCCAGTTGCACGTCGGCGGAAACCTGGTGATCCAGGGCTTCAATCTGACGGAACCAGTGCGGGAGGTGGAAGATGTCACGCACGATCACATACGCGCCCGCCACGTTCGCCGGGCTCATGCCGGTCGACTCTTTGAGCCGCTGAACGAAGGTGATGCCCATGTGGTTGACCAGGTCGTTGGCGATCTGGGTGCTGACGATCTCGCGCTTCAAGCGGTGGCGACGCATGGCTTCGCCGAACTTGGCCACCAGGCTCGGTGGGAACGCGGTCTCCATGTCGCGGGTCAGGTAGTCGTCATCCGGTACCAGGGACTTGAGCAGCGCTTCCTTGAGGTCGATCTTGCTGTAGGAAATCAGCACCGACAGCTCTGGACGGGTCAAGCCCTTGCCGGTCGCGGCGCGCTCGACAAGCTGCTCCTCGGTCGGCAGGTACTCGATGGCGCGGTCCAGTTTGCCACGGCCTTCCAGGTCGCTCATCAGGCGCTTGTACTCGGCCGCACGTTCGTAGGCACGGCGCGCAGCCAGGGACAGGGCCTGGGTCTGCTTGTAGTTGTTGCCCAACACCAGGCTGCCGACTTCGTCGGTCATGCTCGCCAGCAACTGGTTGCGTTGCTTGTCGGTCATGTCACCGGCCTGCACCACTTCGTTGAGCAGGATCTTGATGTTCACTTCGTGGTCGGAGCAGTCCACACCACCGGCGTTGTCGATGAAGTCGGTGTTGGAACCGCCGCCATTGAGGCCGAATTCCACACGCCCCAACTGGGTCATGCCGAGGTTACCGCCCTCGCCCACCACCTTGCAGCGCAGCTCGTTGCCGTTGACGCGCAGCGCGTCGTTGGCCTTGTCGCCCACGTCGGCATGGCTTTCGCTGCTGGCCTTGACGTAGGTACCGATACCGCCGTTCCACAACAGGTCCACCGGCGCCTTGAGCAAGGCGTTCAGCAGTTCGGTCGGGGTCAGCTTGTCGGCGGCGATGTCGAAGCGTTCTTTCATCTGTGGCGAGATGGCAATGCTCTTCGCGCTGCGCGAAAAGATACCGCCGCCTTCGGACATGATGCTGGTGTCGTAATCCGACCAGGCCGAACGCGGCAGCTCGAACATGCGCTGGCGCTCGACAAAGCTGGTGGCCGGGTTCGGGTTTGGATCGATAAAGATGTGCAGGTGGTTGAAGGCTGCGACCAGTTGCAGCTTGTCGGACATCAGCAAGCCGTTACCGAACACGTCACCGGCCATATCGCCGACGCCCACCACGGTGATGCTGTCTTCCTGCACGTTGATGCCGCGCTCACGGAAGTGACGCTGCACACCGACCCACGCGCCCTTGGCGGTGATGCCCATTTTCTTGTGGTCGTAACCGGCGGAACCACCAGAGGCGAACGCATCGCCCAGCCAGAAGCCGTAGTCGATGGCGATGCCGTTGGCGATGTCGGAGAAGGTCGCCGTGCCTTTGTCCGCTGCCACTACCAGGTACGGGTCATCGTCGTCATGACGCACGACGTTGGCCGGTGGCACCAGCGCGCCATCTTTCAGGTTGTCGGTGATATCCAACAGACCGGAAATAAAGATGCGGTAGCAGGCGATACCCTCGGCCGCGATCTCGTCCCGGCTGCCGCCCAGTGGCAGGCGACGCGGCAGGAAGCCGCCCTTCGCGCCCACTGGCACGATGACCGAGTTCTTCACTTGCTGGGCTTTTACCAGGCCAAGCACTTCGGTACGGAAGTCTTCTTCACGGTCGGACCAGCGCAGGCCGCCGCGAGCGACGTTGCCGAAGCGCAGATGCACACCTTCAACCCGTGGCGAGTAGACGAAGATTTCAAACTTCGGCACCGGCTTGGGCAGCTCGGGAATGGCGCGCGGGTCGAACTTGAAGCTGAAGTACGACTTGTTCTGGCCGTTGGCGTCGGTCTGGTAGAAGTTGGTACGCAGGGTGGCCTTGATCAGGTCCAGGTAGCGACGCAGGATGCGGTCTTCGTTGAGCACCTGAACATCGTCCAGGGCGGTGAGGATCGCTTGTTCCAGGCGTTGCTGCTTGTCTTCCAGATCTTCGGCCGTGAGCTTGCGCGCCAGGTAGAAGCGGGTCTTGAACAACCGGGTCAACTCGCGGGCGATGTCGGTGTGATTGTTCAGGGTGCTGGCGATGTAACCGAGGTCGAAGCCCAGGCGGATCTGCTTGAGGTAACGGGCGTAGGCACGCAGCAGTGCCACGTCGCGCCATGGCAAGCCGGCGGTGAGTACCAGGCGGTTGAACGCATCGTTCTCGGCGTCGCCATGCACGATGTGCACGAAGGCGTCTTGCAGGGTGTCGTTGAGCTGCTGGATGTCCAGGTTCACGCCTTCGGCGGCGATGAACGCGAAGTCATGGATCCAGAACTCGCGGCCATTGGCATGGCGCAGGCGATACGGGAACTCGCCCAGCACACGCAGGCCGAGGTTTTCCAGGATCGGCAGCACGTCGGACAGCGCCAGCGGGGTGTCGGCATGGTAGAGCTTGCAATGCAGCTCACGCTGGCCGGAGACCTGGCCCAGCGGCTGATAGAAGCTCATCACCAGCGGGTTGGCTTCGGTCAGGCTGTTGAGGTGCTGCATGTCGACCACGGCCGAATGCGCGGCGAAACGCTCGCGGTAACCGGCCGGGAAGCCTTTCGGGAAGTCCGCCAGCACATTGGTGCCCTGGGCTTCGCCGAAGCTTTCCACCACCAGGCTGGAGTAGTCGTCCTGCCAGCTGCGGCAGGCCTGCACCACTTCTTTTTCCAGTTGCAGCGGGTCGATGTCCAGGCGGTTCTTCGGGTCAACCCGCAGAATCAGCTGCACGCGAGCCAGCACGGACTCGGAGAAGAAGGTCCAGAATTCGCAGTCCGAGGCTTTCAGGCGATCCATCAGCACTTGCTGGATCTTCTGGCGCACTTCGGTGGAATAGATGTCGCGCGGCACATAGGCCAGGCAGTAGCAGAAACGACCGTACGGGTCTTTGCGCAGGAACACGCGGATCTTGTTGCGCTCCTGGATCTGCACGATCGACATCACGGTGCTGAACAGCTCGTCCACCGGGGTCTGGAACAGGTCGTCGCGGGGCAGCACTTCAACGACTTGCGCCAGCTCCTTGCCCAGGTGCGCCTTGGCCTGGAAGCCCGAACGGCGTTCGATCTCGGCCACCTTGCGACGGATATACGGGATCACGCGCACGCTTTCGCCGTACACCGATGAGGTGTAGAGGCCCATGAAGCGGTGTTCCTTGATGACCTTGCCGTCGGCGCTGATTTCGCGGATCGACACGTAGTCCGGGTAGGCCGGGCGGTGTACGCGGCTTGGGTGCGCCGCCTTGGCGAACGACAACACGGTCGGTTCACGCAGGTAGTTCACTGCATAGTCTTCGATACGCAGGTCTTCGGCGGTGAGGCCGGCACGCAGCAGTTTGGTCAGACCGAGGAAAGAATCGGCGTCATATTCGATATGACCGCCGTCCGCCTCGTCACGTACCACAAACTCTTCATAGCCAAGGAAGGTGAAGTGGTTGCCCACCAGCCATTCCAGGAAGCTCTTGATCTCGGCCTTTTCTTCGCCGTCGATGCTGAACTGGCTGGCGTCGATACCGGCCAGCAGGTCCTGGACCTTGGCTTTCATCGGTTCGAAATCAGCCACGGCCACGCGCACTTCGCCCAACACCTGCTCAAGCTCTTTGCTCAGCACGTTCAGCTCGGCGGCATTGGCGCAACGGTCGATTTCCAGGTACATCAGCGATTCTTGCTGGATGCCTTCGCCCTGGGTGCCTTTGGGCAGGATTTCCAGCAACTCGCCCTTGCTGCCACGACGCACGCTGAGCACGGTGGTTTGCAGGGTGTGGATGCTGTAGCCGCGACGGTTCAGCTCGGTACGGACCGAGTCCACCAGAAATGGCAGGTCATGGTGCAGCACTTCGACCGCCGTGTGGGTCGATTGCCAGCCATGACGTTCGTAATCGGGGTTGTACACCCGCACTTGCGGTTGGGTGTGGTCAAAGCGCTCAAGCAGGCGCCACGCAGAGAGAGTGCAACCGGCCAGGTCGGAAAGGCGACGCTGGGTCAGTTCATCCAGGGAAATGATGCCGAAGAATTGTTCAGCGAACAGCGCCACTTGTGGCAGTGCCTGTTCACTGATGTGCTGCGCCAGTGCCGCTTGCAGTTGATGCTGGAAGTCGGCCTTGCTGGCTGCGGTGAAGAACGCCATCTGTGGTACTCCGCTTGGGCTTGTTATTGATGAAAGCGTCGCGTGTTATCCCCTTGCGGGGAGACCGTCGCCCTTATTCGCTGGTAATCATAGAAGCACCATAGCGAATCAAAGCGACAGGTGGGTGAAGCTGCACAAGACAACGGGGTCACATACAACTTGCACAAGATGCGCACCGGGCCAGATGACGGTACGACGGGCAGGTCAGGCGCCTGGCCCATGCACATCCGTTGCGCAGCTTAACGAGTGTGGGAAGACAGCTGCTTGCGGTGCTGCGACATATTCGGTCATCGGTACGCAGGCTGGGGGTTGCAACTTGGGCAACCCAAAATTTTCGGTGAAAAAACCGCGTATTTTTAGCGCACCGAGTACCGGAAATGACTGATAGCACGCGTCAGGTCATGCACTGGGTCAGACACAGGATGCAGCACAAAATTCGCGGCAATGGCACAATTGCCCGCATTACGCCCCGCCCAGACAGGATTCCCCATGCTGCAACTGACAACCGACGCGCTGATGGCCACCCCGTGCGATGACGAAGAAGACAACATGGCCATGCTCTGCTGCCACGGCAAGAACGGCGAGATGTTCATGCTCACCCGCTACCCGGATGAAGACGAAGTGGAGCTGACCTGGGACTACGAGCCATCGACCCTGGACGGGCTGAAGGTCACCCTGGGTGACACGACCCTGCTGGTGGAACTGGCGGCCGGCGATGCGGACGCGCTGGGCGGCAAGGATCAATTGCAGATCACCCACGGCACCGCTGCATCAGACATGGCTGAAGTCGAAGAAACCCTGCAAAACATCCTCAACGGCACCGGCACCTTCACCCGAATTTAAGCCGCACAAGAGATCAAATGTGGGAGCTGGCTTGTGTGGGAGCGGGCTTGCTCGCGAAAGCGGAGTATCCGTCGCTATTTTTGTTGACTGAACCACCGCATTCGCGAGCAAGCCCGCTCCCACATTGTCTTGCGCACGCCAAACAAATTTCCTACAAGTTTTGCCAAAAATACTCATTACGCCGTTAGTCGCCACACCCCCCGATGCATTAAAGTAAGCCTCCCTAGCCCGGCGTTTTGACTCGACCCCAGGGCGCACCTCTCTAGGAACCGTCATCGATGGAACATCGTGAAGCGCTGCTCGCGCTGCGAACCTTTCTTTCTACGCAGATTCTCGGCCAGGAAAAACTCATCGATCGCCTGTTGATCGCCCTGCTCGCCGACGGCCATATGCTGGTGGAAGGCGCGCCGGGCCTGGCCAAGACCAAGGCCATCAAGGAGCTGGCCGAAGGCATCGAAGCGCAGTTCCATCGCATCCAGTTCACCCCCGACCTGCTACCCGCTGACATCACCGGCACCGAGATCTATCGCCCGGAAACCGGCAGTTTCGTGTTCCAGCAAGGGCCGATCTTCCACAACCTGGTGCTGGCGGACGAAATCAACCGCGCCCCGGCCAAGGTGCAATCGGCCTTGCTCGAAGCCATGGCCGAGCGCCAGGTCAGCGTCGGGCGCAGCACCTATGAGCTGTCGCCACTGTTTTTGGTGATGGCCACGCAAAACCCGATCGAGCAGGAAGGCACCTACCCGCTGCCCGAAGCCCAGCTCGACCGCTTCCTGATGCACGTGAAAATCGGCTTCCCGGACGCCGCCGTCGAGCGGCGCATCCTGCAACAGGCCCGCGGCGAAGCGCTCAACGGTGAAACCAAGCCCGAGCGCCGTGTCAGCCAGCAAGCCATCTTCGCCGCACGCAAGGAAATCCTCGGCCTGTACATGGCCGACGCGGTGGAGGAATACCTGGTGCAACTGGTCATGGCCACGCGCACCCCGGCCAAGTTCGACCCGGAGATGGCCGAATGGATTGCCTACGGCGCCAGCCCGCGCGGTTCCATCGCCCTCGACCGCTGCGCCCGCGCCCATGCCTGGCTGGCCGGGCGTGACTTCGTGAGCCCGGAAGATATCCAGGCGGTGCTGTTCGACGTGTTGCGCCATCGCATCATCCTGTCGTTCGAAGCCGAAGCCGCGGGCATTGACCAGGACCGCGTGGTGCAGCGCATTCTCGACGTCGTTGCCGTCGCTTGAACCCCATGAACGCAAGCGATGGCATCCGCGTCACCCTCAGCGAATTGATCGAGATGCGCCATCGCGTGCGCGAGGTGCAACTGTTTTCCACGCCGAGCCAGCGCAGCCCGCTGATCGGCCTGCACCACTCCAAACTGCGCGGGCGCGGCGTCGACTTCGACCAGGTGCGCGTGTACCAGGCGGGCGACGATGTGCGCACCATCGACTGGCGCGTCACCGCACGCACCCAGGAGCCGCACACCAAGCTGTTCCATGAGGAGCGCGAGCGGCCGATCTTCATCATGGTCGAGCAAAGCTGCCGGCTGTTTTTCGGCTCGGGGCAGATGTTCAAGTCGGTGCTGGCCGCCCAGGCGGCGAGCCTGATCGGCTGGGCCGCCCTGGGGCATAACGACCGCGTCGGCGGCCTGGTTTTTGGCGACAACGAGCACTACGAAATCAAGCCCCGGCGCAGCAAGCAAAGCCTGCTGCAACTGCTCAACCGCCTGGTGCGCGTCAACCAGAGCCTGAACACCGAAAGCCATCCCGAAGCCGATGCCCTGGGCATGGCCCTGCGCCGTGGCCGTGAAGTCTTGCGTCCCGGCAGCCTGGTGATTGTGATCTGCGACGAACGCGCCCTGACCGAAGGCGCCGAGCAGCAATTGAGCCTGTTGTCACGGCATTGCGACCTGCTGCTGTTGCCGATCTCCGATCCGCTGGACCACGCCCTGCCCGCCGCCGGCCTGCTGCGTTTTGCCCAACGCGGCGCTCTGTTGGAGCTGGATACGCTGAACTACGATTTACGCCAGGCCTACAAAGCCCAGGCCGAAGCGCGCATCGCCCGCTGGGAACTGCTCGCGCAGAAACTGCGGGTGCTGCTGATGCCCTTGAGCACCCAGAGCGAAATGGTCGAGCAACTGCGCGAATACCTCAACCCGCAGCGTCCGGTGAAAAAGCAATGAGCAACCTGGACCAACTGCAACCGCTGATCGCCCCGCCGGCCATCGGTTTCTGGCCGCCTGCGCCGGGCTGGTGGCTGCTGTTGCTGCTGATCCCGCTGCTTGGCTGGGGGCTGTGGTCGCTGCGGCGCTTCCTGCCGGCGCGGCGCCCTGTGGCCCGTGCCGAACAACCCCTGGACCCGCTGCGCATTGCCGCCCTGGCGGAACTGGCGCTGATGCCCAAACCCTACGACGGCGCCCCGGCCGGCGCTTGGCTGCAACAACTCAACGGCCTGCTCAAGCGCCTGTGCCGCAACGACTACCCCTACAGCCAGAGCCACACCCTCAATGGCCGAAAATGGCTGGCATTTCTCGACAACCGCTGCCCCGCTGCCGGCCTTACGCGGTGGATGGTGTTGGTGGAAGGCGCCTATAAACCCGAATGCAAACTGGACGACAAAGCCATCGCTGGCCTGACCCAAGCCGTCGACACCTGGATTCGCAAACATGTTTGAGTTCGCCTGGCCGTGGATCTTCGCCCTGTTGCCGTTACCTTGGTTGATGCGACTGGTGCTGCCCGTCGCCGACAGCGGTGAGCCAGCCTTGAAGGTCAGCTACCTGGGCGACCTCGAAAGCCTGGCCCGCCGCCGTGCCCGCGTGAACCTGCCGGGCTGGCGCCAGCAAGCGCCGTTCGTGGTCCTGTGGCTGTTGCTGCTGACCGCCGCCGCCCGCCCGGAATGGCTCGGCGAACCGCTGCCGATTGCCGCCAGCGGCCGCGACCTGCTGGTGGCGGTGGACGTGTCCGGCTCCATGGACTTCCCCGATATGCACTGGCAGGACGACGACATCAGCCGCCTGAGCCTGGTCAAACACTTGCTCGGCGATTTCCTTGAAGAACGCGAAGGCGACCGCGTCGGCCTGATCCTGTTCGGCAGCCAGGCCTACCTGCAAGCGCCCCTGACCTTCGACCGCCGCACCGTGCGCACTTGGCTGGATGAAGCGCGTATCGGCATCGCCGGCAAAAACACCGCCATCGGCGATGCCATCGGCCTGGCCCTGAAACGCTTGCGCCAACGCCCGGCCCAAAGCCGCGTGCTGATCCTGGTGACCGACGGCGCCAACAACGCCGGGCAGATCGACCCGCTCACCGCCGCACGCCTGGCCGCCGAAGAAGGCGTGAAGATCTACCCCATCGGCATTGGCGCCGACCCCGAGCAAACCGGTTCCCTGGGCATCCTCGGCGTCAACCCGAGCCTGGACCTCGACGAGCCGGCACTCAAGGCCATCGCCCAGGCCACCGGCGGGCAATACTTCCGTGCCCGCGACGGTGAAGAGTTGCAAACCATCAAGGACACCCTCGACCAGCTCGAACCGGTCGAACAACAACCGACCCAGGCGCGTCCAGCGCAGGCGCTGTACAGCGGCCCGCTGGCCCTGGCGCTGATCCTGAGCCTGTTGCTGGTGATCCAGGAGCGCTGGCCGAACAACGCCCTGCAACGCCTGTTCAACAAACTCTCAAGCAAGGGGATTTTCCTGCAACAGCACCCCGAATGGCGCAAGCGCCTGCAACGCCTGCGTTTGCGGAGGCGGCGATGATCGACCTGTGGCCGCATTGGTTCCGCCCCTGGTGGTTGTTGCTGCTGCCGTTGCTCGGCTGGCTTCTGTGGCAGTTGTGGCACCGGCAGAAACGCGCCGGGCGTTGGCAGATGATTCTGCCGCCGGCCTTCCATGCCGTACTGCTCAGCGGTGGCAACGGCCGCGAAAGCAAATCGCCGTGGGTGGTGCTGGGCATTGCCTGGCTATTGGCCGTGCTGGCGTTGCTGGGGCCGAGCTGGCAACGGGTTGAACAGTCCAGTCAAAAGCCGTCCGACCCGTTGGTGGTGTTGCTGGAACTGACCCCGGAAATGCTCGCCACCGACAGCCCGCCCAACCGCCTGGAACAGGCGCGGCGCAAGCTCTACGACTTGCTGCAGGCGCGCAGCGACGCGCAAACCGCCATTGTCGTGTATGCCGGCAGTGCCCACACGCTTGTGCCGCTGTCCGACGACCTGGCCACCAGCCGCAACCTGCTGGAAGCCCTGCGCCCGTCGATCATGCCCGAACCCGGCCACCGTGCCGACCTGGCGGTGGAAAAAGCCCTGGACCTGCTCAAGCGTGGCGGCCTTGGTCAAGGGCGCTTGCTGCTGATCGGCTCGTCGCTGTCCAAACAGGAGCGCCAGGGCATTCGCCTGCTGCTGCAAAGCGCGCAGGCGCCGAGCCTGTCGATCCTCGGCATCGGCAGCCGCGAAGGCACGCCCGTGACCCAGGAAAGCGGCGAATTCCTCAAGGACGAACAGGGCGCGATCCTCGTGCCGCGCCTCGACAGCCCGACGCTCAAGGCCTTCGCCAACGAAATGGGCGGCCGCTACCGTGCCGCGCGCCTGGATGACAAAGACCTGCGCCAGCTCGGCGTGCTCGACCCGCCCCAAGCCCTGCGCGACGACGGCCAGCGCCTGCACCTCGACACCTGGGCCGACCAGGGTTATTGGCTGCTGCTGCCCTTGCTGCTGCTGGCCGCCTGTGCCGGGCGGCGCGGCTGGTTGTTCTGCTTGCCGCTGTTGCTCCTGGTCGCGCCACAACCCAGCTATGCCTTCGACTGGCAGGACCTGTGGCTGCGCCCCGACCAGCAAGGCCAGTACCTGCTCAAGCAAAAACGCCCCGCCGAAGCCGCCGAACACTTTCAAGACCCGCAATGGCAAGGCGTGGCGCTGTACGAAGCCGGCAACTACGCCGAGGCCATCAAGCGCTTTGCCGAAGGCAATGACGCCTACGCCCACTACAATCGAGGCAATGCGCTGGCCAGATCCGGTGAGTTGGAAGCCGCCATCGACGCCTATGAACAGGCCCTGGAAGCCCAGCCCGACCTGCAACCGGCGCTGAAAAACAAAGCCCTGCTGGAAACCTTGATGCAGGAACAGGCGCAGCCGGAACCGGAAAAACCGGCAAAGAACGAAGATGACGAAACCACCCAACCCGGCCAAACTGCGCAACCGGGCGCCAGCGGGCAAAACGCTACGGGGGGCGAGCAATCGTCCCAAGGCCAGGGCGAAGCCGGCACCGGCGATACCCAGACCGGCGCCACGCCCCACCCCGGTGGCAACGAAGTGCCGGGCAGCGAACTGGGGGATGAGCAAACCACCACCCCGCCGCTGCGCCCCAGCGACGCGAGCCTCGACGGTGAACACCGCCAGGCCCTGGAACAATGGTTGCGGGAGATCCCCGACAACCCTGGCGAACTGCTGCGCCGCAAATTCTGGTACGAACAGCAACAACATCAGGACAAGACTCGATGAGCCGCCGCCCCACCCTACTGCTTCTGCTCGCGTTATCGGCAGGCCACGCCCAGGCGGCGAACCTGGTCGCCAGCGTTGACCGCAGCCGCCTCAACTCCGGGGAAACGGTGGAACTGACGGTGGAATCCAGCGACGTCACCCAGTTCGGCAAACCCGACCTGTCGCCCCTGGACGCGCAGTTCGAAGTCAGCGGCACCCGCCAGCTCAACCAACTCACCACCCTGGGCGGCGACAACCACGCCACCACGCGCTGGATCATCACCCTGCTGCCCAAGGAAAACGGCACCGTGGTGATCCCGCCGCTGCAAGTGGGCGAATACTCGACCCAGCCCATCAGCCTGCAAGTGGTCGAGACCGCCAGCCAGAACACCAACGCCGAACTGGCGCCGGTGTTTGTCGAAGCCAACCTCGACCAGAGCAGCGTGTATGTGCAGGCCCAGGCGCTGCTGACGGTTCGCGTGTACCACTCAGTGTCGCTGTATGACGACAGCAGCCTTACCCCCTTGCGCATTGCCGATGCCCGCGTCGAGCAACTGGGCGAGTCGCGCACCTACGAAAAGGTCATCAACAGCATCCGCCACGGCGTGATCGAAACCCGCTACGCGATCTACCCGCAACACAGCGGCGTGCTGGATATTCCGGCGCAGACCTTCAGCGCCACCTTGGTGGAATCACGCCCGCCCCAGGAAAACACCCTGCAAGGCACCAAGCCCGGCAAGCTGATCCACGTCAGCTCGGCGCCGCTGCCACTGACGGTCAAGCCCAAGCCAGAGCTATACCCCGCCGATGCACCGTGGTTGCCGGCACGGAGCCTGACCCTCGACGAAAGCTGGAACCCCGAGCCTGAACATGTGCAGATCGGCGACTCGCTGACCCGCAGCCTCACGGTCAAGGCCGAAGGCCTGTCCAGCGCCCAACTGCCGTCCCTGCCCAGCAGCGAGATCAACGGCCTGCGCCGCTACCCGGACCAACCGGTGCTCGCCAACCAGACCAACGACCGTGGCCTGATCGGCAGCCGCGAAGACCGCGAAGCCTTGGTGCCCAACCGCGTCGGCCCGCTGGAACTGCCGGCGGTGGAAGTGGTGTGGTGGAACACCCACGAAGACCACCTGGAACGCACCAGCCTGCCGGCGCGCACCTTGCAGGTGGCCAATAACCCAAGCCTGGTGGTGGATACGCCCGCCACGCCCACCGTCATCACTGCGCCGGACGACAGCCGCCTGTGGTTGTGGCAACTCAGCACGCTGATCCTGGCCTGCACCACCTTGCTCGGCTTCAGCCTCTGGTGGCGTGCGCGCAGGCAGCCCGCCGTGCTACGTGCCGCACAAACCGGCCCCAGCCCGCGCACCCTGCTCGACGACCTCAAGCGCGCCACCCAGGCCAACGACCCCCAGGCCACCCGCCAGGCCCTCGACGCCTGGGCGCGGCAGCAACCGGAAACCCTGGCCGAGATGGCTGCGCGGTTTATCCCGCTGTCTGATGCGCTGGACGGTCTCAACGGCGCGCTCTACAGCGAAAGCGGCCAGTATTGGCTGGGTGAAGAACTGTGGCGCGCGGTAAAAGCCATCCCAATGGCCGAACGCGAAGCCGACCCCACCGCCGACACCACCAGCCTGCCACCGCTCTACCCCAAGTAACTGACACCACACAGATCAAAATGTGGGAGCGGGCTTGCTCGCGAATGCGGTGTACCAGTCAATACATGTGCTGA
>NZ_JANLGL010000163.1:0-13103 GCF_024655625.1 Pseudomonas sp. 18.1.10 | reverse complement strand
CCGATAACCCGCAACACAGGCGATCAACTGTGGGAGCTGGCTTGCCTGCGATGGCCGCACCTCGGTCTACCGCCCGAACCGCCCCGGCCAGCCAATGACTTTCTTCGGCCGCGGTGTCGCATACGTCCTGATCTTCGACGTCGACAACCCCAACCGCACCAACGCCTCCGCAATCGTCACCGCCGCCGTCACCCCATCCACCACCGGCACGCCGGTGCGCTGGCGAATCTGCTCATCCAGCCCGGCCATGCCGCCGCAGCCCAGGCAGATCACCTCGGCCTTGTCCTCGCTGATCGCCAGTTCCGCCTGGCGCACGATGGCTTGCATCGCGGCCAGCGGGTTTTCTTCCAGCTCCAGCACGGCCATGCCGCTGGCCCGCACCGAGGCGCAGCGTTGGTACAGGCCGGCGAGTTTCAGGCGGTCTTCGATCAGCGGCACCGTGCGGTCGAGGGTGGTCACCACCGAATAGGCGTGGCCCAGAAACATCGCGGTGCTGGCGGCCGCTTCGGTGATGTCCACCACCGGCACGTTCAGCAACTCCTGCAGCCCTTCGCGGCCGTGTTCGCCGTAGCCGGCCTGGATCACTGCGTCGAAGGGTTGATCGTAGGCCATCACCCGGTCCATCACCGCGATGGCGGCCAGGTAGCTTTCAAAATTGCCCTCCACCGATTCCGCGCCGAAGTAGGGCGTGAGCCCGACAATCTCGGTGCCTGGCGCGGCCACGGCCCGTGCCTGCTGGGCGATGGTGTCGGTGATGGATTCGGTGGTGTTGACGTTGACCACGAGGATGCGCATGGAATGTCCTTGATTAATGGCTGACGTTATCGACGGCAATGCTTTCGCCGCTGACGTCGGCGTAGGACGGCTGGCGCTTGGCAATCAGCAGGTACAGCAACCCCGCAATACCGGCGCCAAACATCCAGGAAAACGGTGACACGCTGGCGAAACCGGGCAACAGGGCCAGGAGAATGGCGATCACGGCTGCGGGAATGAACGCCGCCACCGCGCGCAAATTCACGCCACGGCTGTAGTAATAAACGCCGTGCGGGTCTTCGCTATACAGCTGCGGCACGTCGACCTGGCTTTTACGGATCAGCCAGTAATCGACCATGATGATCCCGTACAACGGCCCCAGCAGCGCGCCCAGGCCGGAGAGGAAATACACGATCACCAACGGGCTGTTGTAGAGGTTCCACGGCAGGATCAGCACCGCGACCGTGGCGCTTATCAGCCCGGCGCGCCGGAAGTTCAGGTACTTGGGTGCCAGGTTGCTCAGCACAAACGCCGGCGCGACGAAGTTGGCCATGATGTTCACCGCCACGGTGACGATCAGGAATGCCAGGCAGCCCAGTACGAGGAAGAAGGTATTGGGGATCGCGGCGATGATTTCGGTCGGGCTTTCGATCACCCGGCCATTGAGCTGGAATTGCCCGCCGCAGAGCAGCACGGTGATCGCGGCAAATACCAGGATGTTCACCGGCAGGCCCCAGAAGTTGCCGACCTGGATGGTCTTGCGGCACGGCGAGGAGCGGGCGAAATCACAGAAGTTGAGGATCAGCGTGCCGTAGATCGCCAGCCACAGCGCGCCGCCAGCGAAGATATTGCGCCACATCTCGCCACCGCTCAGCGGTTCGCGGATCGACCAGGCGATGTTGCCGCCCGTCTGGAAGTACATCCAGCCGGCCAACGCCGCCACCGTCAGCAAAATCACCGGCCCGGCGAAGCCTTCATAGCGGCGCACCATCTCCATGCCGTAGGCCAGGATCACCAGTTGCACCAGCCAGATCGCGACAAAACACGCCCAGCCGAGGGACGACAGGCCCAGGATCGAGTCGTGGTCATAGTCGGCAAAACCTGGATGAATCGCCGTCAGCAAGACGCGGAAAACCACCGAAGCCAGGTAGGTCTGAATACCAAACCAGGCAATCGCAATCACCGCACGGATCAACGCCGGAATCTGCGCGCCATGAATACCAAAACTGATGCGGCTGATTACCGGAAATGGCACACCGGTCTTTTGCCCCATATACCCCGACAAGTTCATGAAGAAGTACACCAGTGCGGCACCTATCCCCAAGGACAGCAAAATCTGCCAACCGCCCAGGCCCAATGCATATAAGCCAATGGCGAACGAATAGTTGGCGATGTTGTGCACGTCATTGGTCCACAGCGCGAAGATGCTATAGCGCCCCCAGCGTCGGCCTTCGACCTTGGTGGGGGCGAGGTCCTTGTTGTGCAGGCGCGGGCTCAGCACCAAAGGGCCTGGAGCCACAGGGGTCAGGGAGGAGGGCAGATCCAGTGCGATGTTATTCGAGAGACTTGTACGCATTCCGGCAGGCTCCAGCACATCTGCGAGAGATCCGCGGATGGCAAAGTGTATGTAGGTTTTGTATTTATTGTATACAAAGCGCTTTTCACCTTAAGCCACTTGCGTGCCAGTTTTTGCTCTATGAAAACTTCGGTTAATTTCGTTTTTATAGGTTGGTTAAATAACTTACTGAATTAGAAGAAATATAAATTGACCGATTGAACAGGTATTTATTTTTTGGCGGGAAGAGGGGGATTCACGAGCGGCAAAGATAGGCGGGAAGAGGTGTTACGTATTGGTGCGGGCGAAGAAAAATTGCACACATAAATGGCACCGATGGTTACATCTGTGTGTACATCTTTAATGGATAGCACCAAGCAAATGTGGGAGCGGGCTTGCTCGCGAATACGGTGTATCAGTGATGAATGTATCAACTGACACTCCGCTTTCGCGAGCAAGCCCGCTCCCAAACAAGCCAGCTTTCACATGGGTTACTGCACCCGCTTCAAGCCTTGCTGATGATGTTCCCCGCATGCAGTCCGCATTCCTTCTGCGTCGCCTCTTCCCACCACCAGCGGCCTTCGCGCTCGTGCTGGTTCGGCAACACCGGACGGGTGCAGGGCTCGCAGCCGATGCTGATAAAACCGCGCTCATGCAGGCTGTTGTAGGGCAGTTCCAGCATGCGGATGTAGCCCCAGATCTCTTCGCTGGTCATCTGGGCCAGCGGGTTGAACTTGTACAGCGTGCGTTCCGGGGTCGAAAACGCGCCATCAATTTCCAGTGCCGCCACCTGGCTGCGGGTGCCTGGGCTCTGGTCGCGACGCTGGCCGGTGGCCCAGGCGCTGACGCCGGAGAGCTTGCGGCGCAGCGGCTCGATCTTGCGCACGCCGCAGCATTCGCCGTGGCCGTCCTTGTAGAAGCTGAACAGGCCCTTTTCCTTGACGAAGGGTTCCAGCCTGGTCTGGTCTGGCGAGATCAGTTCGATGTCGATCTTGTAGAACTCACGCACCTGCTCGATAAACCGGTAGGTCTCCGGGTGCAGGCGGCCGGTGTCGAGGCTGAACACCTTGACGTTCTTGTTCAGCTTCCAGGCCATGTCCACCAGCACCACATCCTCGGCACCGCTGAAGGAAATCCACAGGTCATCGCCGAACTGGCTGAACGCCAGCTTGAGGATGTCCTGGGCGGACTTGTTGGCATAAGTCGCGGCGAGTTCAGCGACGTCGAAGGCTTGGTTCATCAGCACGGTTCCTACAAGGTCAGTGGCGCTAAGCGCTCTATAGGTGGGCGATGGTATCAAAATCCGCTCTGCGTTGCGGCGCCGAGCATGAATCGCTAGAGTTCGGCAGTCCTTTTGCTCGCTCAACTAACAACATCCAATAGGAGTGTCTTGTGGAAATTGCCTGTCTCGACCTGGAAGGGGTACTGGTCCCGGAAATCTGGATCGCCTTCGCTGAAAAAACCGGTATTGAATCCCTGCGGGCCACCACCCGCGACATTCCCGACTACGACGTGCTGATGCAGCAACGCCTGCGCATCCTCGATGAACACGGGCTCAAGCTCGCCGACATCCAGGCAGTGATCGCCACCCTCAAGCCGCTGGACGGCGCCGTCGAGTTCGTCAACTGGCTGCGCGAGCGCTTCCAGGTGGTGATCCTGTCGGACACCTTCTACGAATTCTCCCAGCCGCTGATGCGCCAGTTGGGTTTTCCGACCCTGTTGTGCCACCGCCTCATCACCGATAAAACCGACCGTGTGGTGAGTTACCAGCTGCGTCAGAAAGATCCCAAGCGCCAGTCGGTATTGGCCTTCAAGAGTTTGTACTACCGTGTGATCGCTGCAGGTGATTCCTACAACGACACCACCATGCTGGGTGAAGCCGATCGTGGGATTTTGTTCCATGCACCGGAAAACGTGATCCGCGAGTTTCCGCAATTCCCGGCGGTGCATACGTTTGAGGCGTTGAAGCAGGAATTTATCAAGGCGTCGAATCGGCCGTTGAGCTTATAAGGCTTTCAGCGCGGCTGATGGCCTCTTCCCAGGCAAGCCACCCCCCACACTAGAATGGGTTCACACCTCAAAATGTGGGAGCGGGCTTGCCCGCGAAGAGGCCAGCCCAGTCACTGCAAACCTGCCTGCTAAACCCCCGCCAACAAGCGCTCATAAGGAATCTGCAAGCCTTCATGCAGGCGCTTTATCATCGACAAGCTCAACTTGCGCTTACGGTTCAGCACTTCTGACACGCGCCCACTGGTGCCAATAAACGGTTCCAGATCGCGGGCGGTCATGCCCAGTTGCTCCATCCGAAACTTGATGGCATCCACCGGATCGGAAGGGGGCATTGGATAATGCTCCGCCTCGTACTTCTCGATGAGGATGGCGAGGATCTCCAGCTCGTCCCCCTCAGGCGAGCCAATGGCTGCTCCCCAGATCTGCTCCACGCGCGCGAGTGCAGCGCTCAGGTCTTCCTGGGTATGTATGGGTTTGATGTTCATCACACGGTCTCCGCGTTGATCTGATCGTACTGGGCGTGGGTCCCAACGAAGGGTATGAATCCAAGCTGTCTCAGATAGTCGATCGCCATGATTACTCGATACTTGTTGCCGCCTACGTTGAATACAACCCTGCCGGCTTTGAGAATGCTCGCCGTTCTGAGTTCTGCCTTGAGTGCTTGTGGCGTCTGGTATTCGGCCTTTTCCATATGGCGATACAGCTCGACGAGTGGCGTTTTAGCGTCGGCATAAGCTGGGTGGCTTTCCCAGAATATCCGTAAGGTAGACAGCGCGATTATCCGCATCGCTGCGACCTCCCAATTTGGGAGATGATAGGTGTGGTCAGGTGGAGATGCAATCTCGGAAATAATTTCTGACGAGTAAGCAGACGCTTCATGTGATCCCTCACAAACGACTGGTGGATGGTCCGAGCTGGACGCTATCGTCCAGTTCATGCTCCGTCCACGGCCGTTCTGATTCAGATCTTTTCCTGCCGCGCGGCGTTACGTTTGAGAGCCTGCGCAGGCTGGGCGCTACAGGCTTTCCAAAGTTTGTAACAACACCCGCACCTTCGTCAGCGACTCCTGATACTCCGCCTCCCACTCTGAGTCCGCGACAATCCCGCCGCCGCCCCAGCAGCAAACCTGCCCGTCCTTGACCAGCAAGCTGCGGATGGCGATGGAGCTGTCCATCTCGCCGCGCACATCCAGGTACACCAACGAACCGCAGTACAAGCCGCGCCGTGTCGGCTCAAGCTCGTCGATGATCTGCATCGCACGGATCTTCGGCGCGCCGGTGATGGAGCCGCCGGGGAAGCTGCCGGCGATCAGGTCGAGGGCGTCCTTGTCGTCGGCCAGCGTGCCGATCACGCTGCTCACCAAGTGGTGCACGTTGGGGTAGCTTTCCAGGCTGAACAGCTCTGGCACGCTCACCGAGCCTGTGCGGCAGGTGCGGCCGAGGTCGTTGCGCAGCAGGTCGACGATCATCAGGTTTTCCGCGCGGTCCTTGGGGCTGGCCAGCAGTTCGGCGGCGTTGGCGGCGTCTTCTTCTGGCGTCAGGCCACGGGGGCGGGTGCCCTTGATCGGGCGGGTTTCGACGCGGCGTTCGCTGATGTGCACGAAGCGCTCCGGTGACAGGCTCAATACTGCGCCGTCATCCGGCAGGCTCTGGAACCCGGAGAAAGGTGTCGGGCAGGCTGCGCGCAGGGCGCAATAGGCGGCCCAGGGATCGCCCACGCACGGCGCGCGAAAGCGCTGGGCAAAGTTGACCTGGTAGCAGTCGCCGGCCTGGATGTAGTCCTGGATGCGTACGATGGCTTGGCGATAAGCCTCGGCGCTGAGGTCCGGGGCCATGGGGCCTTGGAGTGTGAAGGCCGCGGGCGTGCCGGTCATGCCGGTGCTGAACAGCGCAATCAGGCGTTGCCGCTCGCTGTCGGCCAGCGTTGGATGAAACACTAGCTGGCTGGTCTGCGCCTGGTGATCGCTGATAAGCGCCCAGGCATACAGTCCGAAGCGCGCGTCCGGCAGGTGCAGGTCGTCCGTCGCCAGGTGCGGCATCTGTTCCAGGTGGCGGCCGAAGTCGTAGCTCAGGTAGCCGATCAAGCCGCCGGCAAAGGGCAGTTCATAACCGGCCGGTAAATTCGCTTCGCCCAGTTGTGTGAGGTTCTTCCGTAAGCGTTGCAGAAACGAGCTGCCGCTTTCGTCGGGCGATACCGTCAACGTTTCCAAAGGCCAGGCGCTGAGCAGGTCAAAACGCCCACGTTCGGCAGCGGGTCGGCCGCTGTCCAACAGCACCGAGCCCGGTGCATGGCGAATGGCCGAAAAATACGCGGCGGGGTTGGCGCGGTAGGGCAGTGGGTGTACGGAACAAGTCAGCATGCGCGGAATGGATCAGCCGTTGGCGTGGGGAGGGGATTGTAGTCCTCCGCTGGATTTGGTCCTAGGGGTAGCTGGAATGTGGGCACATTCTGATGGATGGGGTGTTTGTACGAATGCTATCGCAGGCAAGCCAGCTCCCACAGTTGACTGCATTCCAAAGGGTGTACTCGGTCAACTGTGGGAGCTGGCTTGCCTGCGATGCAGTCGACGCGGTCTTCAGCCTTCTACCGGCGGAATATGCCCAAACATCTCCTGCACAAACTTCACCCGTTCTTCTGGAGTTTCGCTGACGCCAGCGGCCTTCAACTCTTCCAGGCGCGCTTCCACCGCATGGGTGCGCAAGGTCAGCCCGCAGTCATTGGCGATCTGGATATTCAGCCCCGGCCGCGCATTCAGTTCCAGGATCAGCGGGCCTTTCTCCTGGTCCAGCACCATGTCCACGCCGATATAGCCCAGCCCGCACAACTCATAGCAACCGGCTGCGAGCTTCATGAAGCCGTCCCAGTTGGGCAGTTGCACGCCGTCCACCGCGTTGGTGGTGTCGGGGTGTTTGGTGATGATGTTGTTCAGCCAGGTGCCCCGCAGGGTCAGGCCGGTGGCCAGGTCCACGCCCACGCCGATGGCGCCCTGGTGCAGGTTGGCTTTGCCGCCCGACTGGCGGGTCGGCAAGCGCAGCATGGCCATCACCGGGTAGCCCATCAGCACGATGATGCGGATGTCCGGCACGCCTTCGTAGCTGATGCTCTTGAAGATCTGGTCGGGCACCACGCGGTATTCGATCAGCGCGCGGTCGCGGTGGCCGCCCAGGGAATACAGGCCGGTGAGGATGCTGGAGATCTGATGCTCGATCTCCTCATGGCTGATGATCTTGCCCGACACCGTGCGATAACGCCCCTCGAAGCGGTCTGCCACCACCAGGATGCCGTCGCCGCCGGCGCCCTGGGCCGGCTTGATGACAAAGTCGCTGCGCCCACCGATGATCTCGTCGAGCTTGTCGATTTCCTTCTCGGTGGAGATCACCCCGTACATTTCCGGCACATGGATGCCGGCGGCAATGGCCCGTTCCTTGGTGATGATCTTGTCATCCACGATCGGGTACAGGCTGCGCTTGTTGTACTTGAGCACGTAGTCGGCGTTACGCCGGTTGATGCCCATGATTCCCCGCGCTTCCAGGGCTTTCCAGGTCTTCCAGAAACCGAACATTACTGGTCAGCCTTCAAGAACGCCTTGAAACGCACCAGCTCGGTCAGGCGATAACCGCGATAACGACCCATGGCCAGCATGAAACCCACCAGGATCAACAGGATCGCCGGGAAGGTAAACACGAAGTACACCAGCTCCGGCACGCTCATAATCAGGTGCGCCAGGGACGCAGCGAACAGCGTGCCAATCGCCACTTTCAGCGCATGGTTGGCGCCGCGTTCTTCCCAGGTGATCGACAGGCGTTCGATGGTCATGGTCAAAATCACCATCGGGAACAGCGCCACCGACAAGCCGCGCTCCAGGCCGAGCTTGTGGCTGAACAGGCTGATGGCGGCAATCAACACCACCACAAACGTCAGCACCACCGACAGCCTCGGCAGCATCTGCAACTTCAAGTGTTCCAGGTACGAGCGCAAGGACAGGCCCAGCGCCGTAATAATCGTAAACAACACAATGCCGAAGCCCAGTTGCGTCTCGCGGAACGCCAGGGCGATCAGCACCGGGGTAAACGTGCCCAGGGTTTGCAGGCCGATCAGGTTGCGCAGGATCAGGATCACCAGCACGCCAATCGGGATCATCACCATAATCATGAAGGTCTGCTGGGTTTGCAGCGGCAGGCCGTACAACGAGTATTCGAGGAAGTTGGCGTCGGTGTTCTCGTCGGTCAGCTTGGCCAGGCGAATGGCGTTCATCTCGCTGTTGTTCAGGCTGAAGGTCACCATGGCTTTCTTGCCGCCATCCACCGTGATCAGGTTTTCATCGCCGGTCCACCACAGCAGGCGGTCGGCGGGCAGGCCTTGTTCGCCGGTTTCCGGGTTGAAGTACAGCCAGTCATTGCCATTGAAGCTGCGCAGCCACAGTTCCGGGGTTTGCGGCTGGTCGGCAACGAGGCGGATGGTGTGGACTTTTTCCACCGGCACATGGGCGATGGACAGCAGCAACTCGACGATCTTGGCCTTGTGCGGCGTCGACGGGTCGCCCGCCAGCAGCAGCTTCACGTTGTCGTCGTTGAGGTTATTGGTGCGCTTGATCGCTTCGGTAATAAAGGTCTCGACGTCGGCCGAGTGCTGGCGGATCGGCGCCAGCAGGGCTTCGGCGGCGATTTTCTCCGGGCCTTCGACGGCGATGCTGTCGCGGAAGGTCGGGCCCTTGACCTTGACCTTTTCACCGCTGTAACGCTTGGTCAGCACCAGGCGGTAGTACAGGGTCTGGTTGCCCTTGGCGCGGCGCGCCGACCAGGTGACCTTGCGGTTGCCGTCGATGCGGTTGACGCTGACCCCGTAGTTGTTCGAGATAAAACTCTCGTTGAGGCTGACGAAGTCGCGGCTCAGCGGCGGCACGAACATCTGGATCTTCACCGGGTCTTTCGGGTTGGCGACGAACTCGACCTTGGCGTCGATGTTCCACAAGTCGTCGGTGGCGTCCTCGGTGACGGGGATCCCCAGCACGAAGATCTGGTAGGCGGTGACCGAAATACCCAGCACCACCAGAATGGCGATCAGGATTTTCAGGTGCAGGGTCAGAGAGCGCATTCGGTTTACTCGGCGGTATGAGCGTCGGTGGCGCAGGCGGGTTTGCCTGCTGCGTATTTAAGGCTGGGGTCGACCAGCGCATCAAAGCGTTTCAGTGCTTCGGAGCCGATCAGCAGCGGGTATTGGAAGGTGCTGCGGTCAGTCAAGTTCACTTCGATGCTGCGTAAAGCAGTGCCCATGCACACCTCGAGGGCAATCACCGGACGAGCGGTGTAGTTCTTGCCTTCATCGGGGTCGTAGTCACCGGCGCGGCGCTTGATCTTGCTGACGCGGGCCAGGGGCAGTTCGATGGGGTGGGAGTGGGCGGTGTCGATGGCCAGGTAGAAGCGCACCCAGGATTCGCCGTTGCGCTTGAAGCGCTTGATGTCGCGGGCGCTGAGGGAGGCGGTCTTGGCGCCGGTGTCGAGTTTGGCGGCGACTTCAAGGTCGATGCCCGCCAGCTTGGCGTATTCGTTGAGGCCATACACGGTCTTCTCGGCGGCAACGCCAAGGCCCGGTACGAGCAGCAGGCTTATCAATAGAAGGAAGGGCTTGAGTGTCATAAATCCCGAGGCGGTGCAGTGCGATGTTGAGTTCAAGGCGACTGGCATTACTGCGCAAACTCCCTCGTGCGCCGTTTCATCAGGTGATGTCAGGCAAAAGCGGCGGGCATTCTAACATGATGCTTTTTTGGCGCCAGCGCTGGCAGGCGGCCATGCCCTGCTGCGGTGCAGAAGTGGTTATTAGACGATTGTCGACAATGTGCATTTATTCTTTGACTATCTAGGGCTGATTGGCTAGTTTTTGCCACATTGATTTTAAAGGTGTCGACAATATGCTGGATCAGCTGGAAACCCCAGTCGCGGCGCAAGACGACTCGCAGACCATGTCCGAGAACGTCTTCCGGCGTATCCAGGCCGCCATCGTCAAGGGCGAAATCGCCCCCGGCAGCAAGATCTCCGAGCCGGAACTGGCACGCACCTACGGCATCAGCCGTGGCCCGCTGCGCGAGGCGATCCATCGCCTGGAAGGCCAGCGCCTGCTGGTGCGCGTGCCCCACGTTGGCGCGCGGGTGGTGTCGTTGAGCCACGCCGAGCTGATCGAACTCTATGAAATCCGCGAATCCCTCGAAGGCATGGCCTGCCGCCTGGCCGCCGAGCGCATGACCGATGCCGAGATCGAAGAACTGCGCCAGGTGCTGCACACCCATGAACGCGACGAAGCGTTCCAGGCCGGCGTCGGTTATTACCAGCAGGAAGGCGACTTCGACTTTCACTACCGCATCATCCAGGGCGCCGGCAACCGCACCCTCACGCAAATGCTCTGCGGCGAGCTGTATCAGCTGGTGCGCATGTACCGCATCCAGTTCTCCGCCACCCCCAATCGTCCACGCCAGGCCTTTGCCGAGCACCACCGCATTCTGGACGCGATTGCCGATCGCGACGGTGAACTGGCCGAACTGTTGATGCGCCGCCACATTGGCGCATCCAAACGCAACATTGCCCGTCACTTCCCCGACGGCGCCCCCCCATCACGAGGTGAATGATGAGTTCCAATAATAAGAGCACCCCAGGCCAGCGTTTCCGTGACGCCGTCGCCAGTGAACACCCTCTGCAAGTGGTGGGCGCGATCAACGCCAACCACGCGCTGCTGGCCAAGCGCGCGGGCTTTAAGGCGATCTACCTGTCGGGTGGCGGGGTGGCTGCTGGTTCCCTCGGCGTGCCGGACCTGGGCATCACCGGCCTGGATGACGTGCTCACCGACGTGCGCCGCATCACCGACGTCTGCGACCTGCCGCTGCTGGTGGACGTGGACACCGGCTTCGGTTCCTCGGCGTTCAACGTTGCGCGCACCGTCAAGTCGATGATCAAGTTCGGCGCGGCCGCGATCCATATCGAAGACCAGGTCGGCGCCAAGCGCTGTGGGCATCGTCCAAATAAAGAAATCGTGTCCCAGCAGGAAATGGTCGACCGCATCAAGGCCGCCGTCGATGCGCGCACCGATGACAGCTTCGTCATCATGGCGCGCACCGACGCCCTCGCCGTCGAAGGCCTGGAGTCGGCCCTGGAGCGCGCCGCCGCCTGCATCGAAGCCGGCGCCGACATGGTCTTCCCCGAAGCCATCACCGAGCTGGAAATGTACAAGCTGTTCGCCGCCCGGGTGAAAGCGCCGATCCTGGCCAACATCACCGAGTTCGGCGCCACGCCGCTGTACACCACCGAACAATTGAAAGCGGCCGATGTTTCCATCGTGCTGTACCCGCTCTCGGCGTTCCGCGCGATGAACAAGGCCGCCGAAAACGTCTACACCGCGATCCGCCGCGACGGCACCCAACAGAACGTGATCGACACCATGCAAACCCGCATGGAGCTTTACGATCGCATCGACTACCACACCTTCGAGCAGAAGCTCGACGCGCTGTTTGCTGCCAAGAAGTAACAAACGCGCCTCCTTATAAATACAAGATTGGAGAACAGACATGGCTGAAGCAAAAGTACTGAGTGGTGCCGGCCTGCGTGGCCAGGTGGCCGGGCAGACCGCACTGTCCACCGTGGGCCAGGCCGGTGCCGGCTTGACCTATCGCGGCTACGACGTGCGTGAACTGGCCGCCGATGCGCAGTTCGAAGAAGTCGCCTACCTGTTGCTGTACGGCGAATTGCCAAGCAAAACCCAACTGGCCGCCTACAGCGCCAAGCTGAGCACACTGCGCGACCTGCCCCAAGCCCTGAAGGAAGTGCTGGAACGCATCCCCGCCGACGCCCACCCGATGGACGTGATGCGCACCGGCTGCTCGTTCCTGGGCAACCTCGAACCGGAAAAAGACTTCAGCGCCCAGCACGACGTGACCGACCGCCTGCTCGCCGCGTTCCCGGCGATCATGTGCTACTGGTACCGCTTCAGCCACGACGGCCAGCGCATCGACTGCGTGACTGACGAGCCTTCTATCGGCGGCCACTTCCTGCACTTGCTACACGGTAAAAAACCGAGCGAATTGCACGTCAAGGTGATGAACGTGTCGCTGATCCTCTACGCCGAGCACGAATTCAACGCCTCGACGTTCACCGCCCGCGTGTGCGCCTCGACCCTGTCGGATTTGTACTCCTGCGTGACCGCCGCCATCGGCTCCCTGCGCGGCCCGCTGCATGGCGGCGCCAACGAAGCGGCGATGGAAATGATCGAGCGCTTCAGCTCGGCCGAAGACGCCGTCGAAGGCACCCTCGGCATGCTGGCGCGCAAGGACAAGATCATGGGTTTCGGCCACGCGATCTACAAAGACAACGACCCGCGCAATGAAGTCATCAAGGGCTGGGCGAAAAAACTCGCGGACGAAGTGGGTGACAAGGTGCTGTTCCCGGTCTCGGAAGCCATCGACAAGACCATGTGGGAACAGAAAAAGCTGTTCCCCAACGCCGACTTCTACCATGCCTCGGCGTACCACTTCATGGGTATCCCGACAGAGCTGTTCACGCCGATCTTCGTCTGCTCGCGCCTGACCGGCTGGGCGGCACACGTGTTCGAGCAACGCGCCAACAACCGCATCATCCGTCCAAGCGCCGAGTACATCGGCGTTGAGCAGCGCAAATTCGTGGCAATCGAACGTCGCTGAGTGGGAACACCGATAATCTTGAAGTGGTAACCGGATCCAATGTGGGAGCGGGCTTGCTCGCGAAAGCGGTGTAACAGTCGCTGCATGTGTTGAATGACACACCGC
>NZ_JANLGL010000162.1:0-13171 GCF_024655625.1 Pseudomonas sp. 18.1.10 | reverse complement strand
ACAGATAATTCGACTGAACCACCGCATTCGCGAGCAAGCCCGCTCCCACATTTTGATCATCAGAGTTTTCAGTATCAGCGAACGGCGCTGACGCCATCCAATGTCGAGAACGACGTGTCCTTCGCCGTCAGCAAGAAATCGCGCATATACGGCGCATCCAGCATGTCCGCCCGAATCCCCGCATACAACGTCGCAAACAAGCCTTTCTCACCCAAACGCTTGGCTTTCACATACCCGCGCGAGCTGTATTCATGCAGCGCCCAATGGGGCATGCCGCACACGCCACGGCCGCTGGCCACCAGTTGCATCATCATCACCGTCAGTTCCGAGGTGCGCACCTGGGCCGGTTCGACGTCGGCGGGCTCGAGGAAGCGGGTGAAGATGTCCAGGCGGTCGCGTTCCACCGGGTAGGTGATGAGGGTTTCCGTCAGCAGGTCTTCCGGCACGATGTAGGATTTGCCCGCGAGCGCATGCTGGTTGGCCACCGCGAGCATGGCTTCGTAGGTGAACAGCGGCACATAGGTGATGCCCGGCAACTCCAGCGGGTCGGAGGTCACCACCAGGTCCAGATCGCCACGGGCCAGGGCCGGCAGCGGTGCGAAGGCAAACCCGGAGGCCAGGTCCAGCTCGACTTCCGGCCACGCATCGCGGAACTGGTCGATAGTCGGCATCAGCCATTGGAAGCAGCTGTGGCATTCGATGGCCATGTGCAGGCGCCCGGCGGTGCCGCCGGCCAGCCGCGCGATATCGCGCTCGGCACCGCGCAGCAGCGGCAGGGCCGCATCGGCCAGTTGCAGCAGGCGCAGGCCGGCGCTGGTGAAGCGCAGCGGCTTGGTCTTGCGCACGAACAGCTGCATGCCCAGGCGTTCTTCCAGCTCCTTGAACTGGTGGGACAACGCCGATTGCGTCAGGTGCAGGCGCTCGGCGGCTTCCACCAGGCTGTCGGCTTCGCGCAGGGCGTGCAGGGTCTTGAGGTGACGGATCTCGAGCACGGGCTCTCCATGAGGGTAATTTGTGACGAAGCGCAATTGCGTGAGTTTGTCTCATGTTGCCGTTTGTGTCGACCATGACCGCTGGGCACTCTTCATTAAACTGTCATGGAACTGTGGCAGCGCGCTTGAAAAAACTTCATCAGACTCGCGCTCTACTGGGGTTCTGCGTTTCGGTGTTTTTCATGCGCGTGTTGCTTTTACTGGCCGCTCTATTGTTCGGCCTGCCGTCTTTTGCGGCTTCTCGATGTGATGTCAACGTCCCGACCGAAACGGTCGATCTGGCTCAGGTGAGCATCGCCTACCAGAGCATCGGCCGTGCGTCCGATCCGGCGTTGCTGCTGGTGATGGGCCTGGGCGGGCAGTTGATCCACTGGCCGGATGAAGTGGTCGTCGCCCTGTGCCAGCAGGGTTTTCGGGTGATCCGCTACGACAACCGTGACGTCGGCCTGTCCACCTGGCGCCAGGCACCGGCCAGCGCCAACCTGACTTTTGAAGTGCTGCGCTACAAGCTCGGCCTGCCGGTGTCGGCGCCGTATACGCTGACGGATATGGCCGACGACGCGCTGGGCCTGATGGACGCGTTGCAGGTCCGCCAATTCCACGTCCTGGGCGCGAGCATGGGCGGCATGATCGCCCAGCACCTGGCGGCCATGGCGCCGCAGCGCGTGGAAAGCCTCACGTTAATCATGACCAGTTCCGGCGCCGAAGGCCTGCCGGCGCCGAATGCGGCGCTGGTGCAACTGCTGTCACGGCGCAGCGCGCCCAACCGCGCGGTGGCACTGGAGCAGCAGGCCGATCTGCTGGCGGCGCTGGGCAGCCCGAATGTGAAGGATGATCGCCAGGCCCTGCTGCACCAGGCGGCGCTGTCCTACGACCGCGCGTTCAACCCGGACGGCGTGAAGCGCCAGATCATGGCGATCCTCGCCGAACCGAGCCGCGTGCCGTTGCTCAACCAACTGCGCGTGCCGACCCTGGTGGTACACGGCACCGCCGACCCGCTGTTGCCGGTGATGCACGGCGTGCACTTGGCGGCGCACATCCAGGGCAGCGAATTGAAGCTGATTCCCGGCATGGCCCACCGTTTCCAGGAAGCGTTCAAGGCGCCGCTGTTGACGGCGGTGCTGCCGTACCTGCAAGCCCATCGCGAAGACGCCGCGCACTGGGCGCAGATTGACCTGGGCGAGCCTTCGAAGGTGCTGTGACATTGGTGTATCGTGCAACCTTTCCGGCACGTTTTTGCCTACGAGGTTGCTAGCCATGAGTACTCCCCTGAAAATCGATTTCGTCAGCGACGTGTCCTGCCCCTGGTGCATCATCGGCCTGCGCGGCTTGACCGAAGCCCTCGACCAGCTGGGTAGCGACGTGCAGGCGGAGATCCACTTCCAGCCGTTCGAACTGAACCCGAACATGCCCGCCATCGGTCAGAACATCGTCGAGCACATCACTGAAAAATACGGCTCTACCGCCGAGCAATCCCAGGCCAACCGCGAGCGCATCCGCGACATGGGCGCCGCGTTGGGCTTTGCCTTCCGCACCGACGGCCAGAGCCGCATCTACAACACCTTCGACGCCCACCGCCTGTTGCATTGGGCCGGGCTGGAAGGTTTGCAGTACAACCTCAAGGAAGCGCTGTTCAAGGCGTATTTCAGCGACGGCCAGGACCCTTCCGACCACGCGACCCTGGCGATCATTGCCGAAAGCGTCGGGCTGGACTTGAAGCGCGCGGCTGAGATTCTCGCGTCTGACGAATATGCCGCCGAGGTGCGTGAGCAGGAGGAACTGTGGGTGTCCCGTGGCGTGACGTCGGTGCCGACCATTGTGTTCAACGACCAGTACGCGGTGAGCGGCGGGCAGCCGGCGGAAGCGTTTGTGGGGGCGATTCGGCAGATCATCAACGACGCTCAAAACTAAAGCCGGTCGCAGTTCAAAATGTGGGAGCGGGCTTGCTCGCGAAAGCGGAGTGTCAGCCACTGGATTTATTGCTGATACACCGCATTCGCGAGCAAGCCCGCTCCCACACAAGCCCGCTCCCACAGTTGTTCCTCGTTGTGCTTGAGATAAGTGCTGGCCCGGCCCTTGCATTGACCCCCTGAAGCCATAAAGGGGGCACCTCTGCCTTGAATATTCTCGATCTCGACCACAGCCTCACCGGCCAGGCACCGATTGCCCGGCGCCTGGCCAGCGGTCAGGCCACACGCCTCGACCTGCTGGACTTGGGCCCGAAGCTGCGCCTGTGGTCCACCGAAAAAACCTGGAAGTCCTTCGCCGCGCGCCTGGCCACACGGCCTCGGCCGGTGGATGCACGCCCGGAAATCCTGTTTGTCGGCTCCGGCGATTATCACCACCTCACGCCGGCGTTTCTCGCCGACCTCAAAGAACCCGTCAGCCTGATCCACTTTGACAACCACCCCGACTGGGTGCGCTTTGCGCCCAAGCGGCACTGTGGCTCGTGGGTCAACCGCGCGCTGAACATGCCGGCGATCAAACGCATCGTCACCCTCGGCCCGTGCAGCGATGACCTGCACAACCCGCAACTGCGCGGCGGCAACCTGGGGGCGCTCAAGCGCGGGCATTTGCAGCTGTTTCCCTGGCAGCATCCGCCGTCGAAAGTCTGGGGCCGGGTCGGCGACGGCGCCGGTCACCAACAGCAGGAAAACCACCTGCACTGGCGCAACCTCGCGGAGTTGGATTGGGGCGTGTTTCTCGAGCAGATGATCGCCAGCCTGCCCACCGACGCGATCTGGATCACCATCGACAAAGACGTACTGGCCAGTGAGGACGCCGCCACCAACTGGGACCAGGGCGGCATGCGCCTGAGCCATCTGCTGCAAGCCCTGCGCGCCTTGGCGGCGGGCAAGCGGATCATCGGCATCGACGTGTGCGGCGAGTTTGCCCAGCCCGCGTTCAGCAACGCGTTCAAGCGCTGGGAGGCCAAGTCCGACCAGCCACCGGCCGAGCGCTGGAGCCCTGAGGATTTGCAGCGCAATGCCACGACCAATGAAGCCCTGATCGACCTGTTTGAGGAGCTGTTCCCGTGACGTTGACCGTAGTGTTGCTGGTGGCGTTTTCCATCGTGCTCGATGTGATCGGCCAGTTGTGTTTCAAGCTTGGCCTCGACCGCTTGCCGGAGCTGGAAGGCGGTTTTCGCCTGAATGCGTTTTGGGGCCAGGTGTTCAATGCGCCGCTGTTGTGGGCGGGGATCGGCGCTTATGTCATCGAGTTTTTTGTCTGGCTGGAAGCCTTGTCCCGCGCGCCGTTGAGCCTGTTGTTTCCGGCGGCGGCGTTGGCCTATTGCGGGGTGGTGCTGGTGGGCAAGGTGGTGCTGGGTGAGACCGTCAGCCGCCGCCGTTGGGCGGGCACCTGGGTGATTACCCTGGGCGTGATGTTGGTGGCGATTGCAGGAGGGCAGGCATGAATACGCATGGGTGGTTGCATGGGCGCTTCGGCACCGTGGTGCTGTGGGCCTTGCTGATCTGTACCGAGAGTGCCGGGCAGCTGTTTACCAAAGTGGCCGGCGATCAGTTGGGGCAGATGGATTTCAATTGGCAGTGGCTGGCCGCTGTGGCGCGCAATCCTGGGATTCTCGCGGCGATTGCCTGCTACATCGGCGCGTTTTTCGTGTGGATGCTGATCCTGCGGCGCAGCAGTCTGTCCTTGGCGTTCCCCCTGAGTTCGTTGGTGTTTGTGGTGGTGTTGCTCGGCTCGTGGCTGGGGCTGGGGGAACATATCAGCGCGCTGCACTGGGTGGGGGTGGCGGTGATTATCGGCGGGATTGCCTTGTTGGCCGAAGGCGAAGAAAACTGAAACCCCTGCCATGAAATGCAGCTCCCACATTTTTTGCTCTGCGGTGAGTCAGTTGAATTTGTAGCTGATGGCTGTCTGCACTTGGCCCTGGTTCACATCCCCAGTCTCCTTGACGATGCTGCTGTTCGCCGCCGAGCCCACCAAGTGCACCCAGCTGGCACTGGTCAGCAACGACCAATTGGGCGCCAGCGGAAACTCGAAGCTTTGCGTCAGCGTCAGGTTCTGGAACCCCGCACTGGCGTTGTAGGGCTTGAAGCCCGACGCCGCGGACTCATTGGCGTCTACGCCAAAATACGTCTGGGTCTGGCGCGCGTCGGCAAAGTGCGCCATCAGGCCGCTGCTGCCGATGATCCCGCCGCCCAGCGGGTAACCCAGTTCGCCGCCGACCTTGCCGAGCACGCCGCTTTGGTCGCGCCCGCCGCCAACGGCCTGGCCCACCTGGGCGTACACGCGCCAGAAGTCGGCCGGGGCGTATTGGATGAAACCGCCCACTTCAGCCATGTCCGACACATTGCGCAGGCCCTGCAGCGAGCCGTTCGACGTACGCCCCTGCAAGTAATTGATATAGGGCCCGGCGGTAAAACCCTGGGTCTTCAGCGCGCTCCAGCTCAGGCCATCATCGGTGCTCAGGCTGACGTCGCCCCAGTCCAGGTCCACATAGGGCACCGGACGGGTTTCGTAGCGGCTGCCGGTGGGGTCGTGGGGTTGGTAGCTGAGGCCCGCGCCCACTTCGCCGCTGATACCTTCGGCGCGGGCCGCGCCGGCAACGCCCCACAGCCCGAGTAAACCGGCGAATACAGCAACACTGACCTTATGCATGGAACGGCTTCCTTCTCTGAACATGCGCGCATGAACGCGCGAAGGGCCGCCTTCGCGCAAGCACTGATCTTGTTTGTAGCAAGCTACAAAAATTGTAGCTCCCACGACACATAGCCGCCCGCAAGCCCAGCCCCGCTGGGTATTCGCCGGTTGGCACAGTCCCTGCTCTACCCCTTGTGAAAGCGCAGACAGCGCGCTCCTTTTCAAGGTAACCGCAATGATTGACTGGCATATCGTGTGCGACTTCGACGGGACCATCACTCCCACCGATGTCATCGACAACGTCCTCCAACGCTTCGCCGGCCCCGAGTGGGAAACCATCGAGCAGCAATGGCTGGATGGACATATCGGTTCACGCGAATGCCTGAGCCGCCAACTGGCGCTGATAAAGGCCACGCCGGGTGAACTGCTGGCCTACTTCGACAGCGTGGAGATCGACCCGGACTTCCCCGATTTCGTCGATCAGGTCATTGGCCTCGGCGCGTCCATCGAAGTGGTCAGCGACGGCATCGAGCAAGGCATCGCGCGCATCCTGTCGCGCAACTACGTGACCTTGCTGCCGATCCTCGCCAACCGCCTGCGCCAGGTCGACCAGAACAGCTGGCGCATTGACTTCCCGTATGCCAGCGACGCCTGCCGTGCCGCATCCGGCAACTGCAAGTGCAAATCCACGCCGCGCAACAAGCGCGTGCTGGTGATCGGCGACGGCAAGTCCGACATGTGCGTGGCCTCCACCGCCGACTTCGTGTTCGCCAAGGGCAGCCTCGCCGATTACTGCGTCACCCACCAGATTCCCCACGCGCGCTTCGACACCTTTGCCCAAGTGCCTGCATTGCTGGCGCTGCTCCCCCAGGGCAACGCCGCCAACGCCACCTCCTTTACTGCTGCCGACAACCAGGAACTCTTCCACCATGTCTGATATCCGCATCGCTACCGCCGAAGACCAGATCCTTCTGGATAAAGAAGCCAAGTACTGCTCCTACGGCGACACCGTTCACTACATCGAGCCGCCGCGTATTTTCAGCCGTTGCGAAGGCTCCTACGTGTGGGACACCGAAGACCAGGCCTACCTCGACCTGCAAATGTGGTACTCGGCCGTCAACTTCGGCTACGCCAACCCGCGCCTGAACAATGCGCTGAAACAGCAGATCGACACCCTGCCGCAAATCGCCAGCCAGTACCTGCACAAGGGCAAGATCGAGCTGTCGGAAATGATCGCGGTCGACGCGAAGAACAAGTTCGGCCTCGATGGACGCGTACACTTCAACGTCGGCGGTTCGCAGTCCATCGAAGACTCCTTGAAAGTGGTGCGTAACGCGTCCAACGGCAAGAGCCTGATGTTTGCCTTTGAAGGCGGCTACCACGGCCGTACCCTCGGCGCTTCGTCGATTACGTCGAGCTTCCGCTACCGTCGCCGCTACGGCCACTTTGGTGAGCGCGCCAACTTCATTCCGTTCCCGTACCACTTCCGCGGCCCGAAAGGCATGACCAAGGAAGAATACGGCAGCCAGTGCGTGCAGCAATTCGCGCGCTTGTTCGAGACCGAATACAACGGCGTCTGGGACCCGAAAACCAATCAGTGTGAATACGCCGCGTTCTACGTCGAGCCGATCCAGGGCACCGGCGGCTACGTGATCCCGCCGATGAACTTCTACCGCGAGCTCAAGCACGTGTTGGACCAGCACGGCATCCTGATGGTCAGCGATGAAATCCAGATGGGCTTCTACCGCACCGGCAAACTGTGGTCGATCGAGCACTTCGACGTGCAACCGGACGTGATCGTCTTCGGCAAGGCGCTGACCAACGGCCTCAACCCGCTGGGCGGCATCTGGGCCCGTGAAGAGCTAATCAACCCGAAGGTCTTCCCGCCAGGTTCGACCCACTCCACCTTCGCCTCCAACCCGCTGGGCACGGCGGTGGGCCTGGAAATGTTCAAGATGACCAGCGAAGTCGACTACGGCGCGATGGTCATGGCCAAGGGCAAATACTTCCTCGAAGGCCTGCAAGACCTGCAGAAACGCTTCCCGATCATCGGCGACGTCGACGGCCTGGGCCTGGCGCTGCGCTGCGAAATCTGCGGCCCGGACGGCTTCACCCCGGACAAGGCGACCCTGGACTACATGGTCGAAGAAGGCATGAAAGGCGACATGCTCGTGGACGGCCAGAAACTCGGCCTGATCCTCGACGTGGGCGGCTACTACAAGAACGTGATCACCCTGGCGCCGTCCCTGGAAATCAGCTACCCGGAAATCGACCTGGGCCTGAAGCTGCTGGAGCAACTGCTGGTGCGGGCGACCAAACGGTGAACGTGATTGAGATCGACCTCGGTGAAGGTGATGCCGGTTTCGTTCTCGGTGAAGGTCCGGTCGGGATCCTGTTGATCCACGGCCTGACCGGCACGCCGACGGAATTGCGCCAGGTCGCCAAGGGCCTGGCCAAGGCGGGCAATTGCACGGTGTACGTGCCCACCCTGGCCGGGCATTGCGGCGATAACGCCGACTTGCAGGCCACCGGCTGGCGTGACTGGTACGAAGGCGTGCGCAACACCTTCGTCCAGGTCAGGCAGCGGCATGAGCAGGTGTTTGTCGGCGGCTTGTCCATGGGGGCGGTGATGTCGATGTACGTGGCCGCCGAACACCCGGGGCAAGTCGCCGGGCTGCTGATGTATTCGACCACCTTGAAGTACGACGGTTGGAGCATCAACAAACTGGCGTTCCTCACGCCGTTGCTGATGCGAATTCCATTCGGCGTGCATATCTGCAGTTTCGAAGAGAAGCCGCCCTACGGCATCAAGAACGAACGCCTGCGGGCCATCGTCGAGCGGCAGATGAAGGAGGGCGAAAGCAGCGAGGCGGGATTGTTGACCATGGAGGGCATCACCGTGCGCGAGTTGCACCGGATGAACGCGGTGGTGAAGAAACGCATGGCCGAGGTCAAGGTGCCGGCGCTGGTGTTGCATTCCATCGAGGACGACATCACCAGCCGCTGGAACGCCGATTACGTCGAGCGCCACCTGGGCGGGCCGGTGACCAAGATCCTGTTGGACAACTGCTATCACATGATTACCGTGGACCTGCAATACCGCCGGGTGATCGAGTTGAGTGCCGAGTTTGTCGAGCAACACACCGCCTTCAAGCCAGCTCCCACAAAAAGCTGCGCACAGTTGATCGACTTCCGCCATAGAAGTAAGGGAAACCTGTGATTACCACCCAAGCCTTCCCGAGCATCCGGGCCCTCCAGCGCAGCGCCTGGAACGACTGTTTTCCCGGTGCCCTGGAGGACTGGGACTATTACGTCGCCGTGGAAAACGCCGCCATCGCGGATTTCCAATGGCGCTACCTGGCGGTGTATGAAAATGGCGTGCTGGTGGCCGTAGCCGCCGCGTTCATCACCCATTACCGCCTCGACACCACGGTGTCGGGCGCCGGCAAGCGTTTGACCGAACGCCTGGACCGGCTGTGGCCGGGGCTTTTGCAGTTGGGCTTGTACGCCATCGGCTCGCCGGTGGCCGAGCGCTGTGATGCAGGTTTTGCCAGCAGCGTGCCTGAATCGCGCCGCCCGATACTGCTCAAGCACCTGCTCGCCGCCGCACGTCAGGACGCCGATGAGTTCGGCATCGGCCTCGTAGCGGTCAAGGACGCGCCAAGCAACGATCCGCATTGGTCCGACAGCTGCCGCGCCGCCGGCTTCCAAAGCATGCCGAGCCTGCCCACGGGCGTGTTGCCGCTGCCCTACGGCTCGGTGGACGCCTATCTCGGTTCCCTGGGCAAATCCACGCGCAAGGACCTGCGCCGCAAGCTGCGCGCGCCGGGGCCACGGGTCGAGTGGCGGCGCAACATCGACGATGTGCTGCCCGAAATCATGCGCCTGTACGAAGCCACGCTCACCCGCGCCGACTTGCAGTTCGAGCGCCTGCCCGCCGGCTACTTCACCGGTGTGCTGGAGCGCCTCGGAGAACGCGCGGTGTGCGTTCTTTACTGGGTGGATGACCACCTGGTGGCGTTCAACCTGATCCTGGTGGACGAGCACCGCCTGGTGGACAAGTTCTTCGGGCATGACGTCGAATTCACCCGCGACTACAACCTGTACTTCCGCAGCTGGCTGACCAATGTGGACTACTGTATTGAACACAATATTGCGTTGTACGAGTGCGGGCAGGCCGGGTATGCCAGTAAGCTGCGCCTGGGCTGCGAGTTCCAGGGCAACAGTGTGTTCTTCCGGCACCGCAACCGGCTGGTCAACGGCCTGCTCAAGCTTGTAAAACTGTTTATTCGACCGGATCGTTCCGACCCTGCCATGGCTGCTGCGATAAGCGAAACCTGATGATCACCAAGACCCGCCAGAAAGCCCGTCCGTTTGCGATTTCGCGCTGGAGCGTCCAGCGCAAGCTGGTGCTGGCGTTCTGGCTGGTCAGTGTGATCCCGACGATGATCGCCGCCGAGCTGGCCGCGACCACCCTGTCGCAGATTTTCGACAGCAACGTGCGCATCTGGCTGCAAGAGTCCACGCGCATCGTCAAGGACGAGATCGGCGACATCGTCCACGACAACGCGCGCATGGCCAAGTTGTTCCTGCGCTACGCCAGCCCGCCTTCGGACCGCCTGGCCGCCAAGCACGACCGCTTGACCGCCGACATCGCCGATGCGACGGACATCGACGTGGTCGCGCTGATTCGCGTCAGTGACCACAAGATCATGTTCAGCACGGCCTCCGATGACATCGTCAAGCAGATCAGCCTGACCAGCAACGCGGTCCTGCAAACGGTGAGCGTGTCCGGCGTCGACACCGGCATCGTCGTCTCCACCTTCGAAACCAGCAAGGAAGGCGTGGATTACCTGCTGCTGGTGGCGACGTACCTGGACAGCAGCTTCCTCACCAGCGTGGCCGAAGTGCACTCACTCGACCTGCGCCTGTACCTGGCCAACCCGAAAGGTTTCTCGGAGATTTTCTCCACCCAGCGTTTCCAGGATCACCCCTCGCGCATCCCCAAGGACGTGGAAGCGGCGATGCGCAACACCAAGCAACCGAGCGAGCAGTTCACCAACAACTACAGCGGTTTGTACTGGCCGATCTTCAACGACGCCGGCGATTTGCAGGGCGTGATCTTCAGCGGTCTGTTGCGCCATTCGAGCCTGGTGGGGTTGGTCAACCAGAGCAATCTGTTCGTGCTCATCTTCCTGGTCAGCTCGGCGCTGTCCCTGGGCGCAGGCGTGCTGGTGTCACGGCGCTTGACCCGGCCCTTGCGCGACTTGTCCCAAGGCGTGGATGCGGTGATTTCCGGCAATTACCAGCACCGCGTGGCGGTCAGCGGCGGCGATGAACTGGCGCAACTGAGCAGCACGTTCAACCACATGACCGAGCGCCTGGGCGAGTTGCATCACCTTGAAGCGCAGTTGCGCCGGCGGGATCGCCTGCATGCCCTGGGTGAAGTCGCCATGGGCCTGGCCCATGAAATCCGCAACCCCCTGGGCATTATCAAGACCGCCACCCAACTGTTGCATCGGCGTGCCGACCTGGCGGAAACCGACAAGCGCCACCTGGAATATGTGGTCAGCGAAGTCAGCCGCATCAACGAGCTGATAACCGAGTTTCTCGACTTCGCCAAGCCCAACCCGCCGTTGCGCGTGTTGCAGCCGGCGCGGCCGCTGGTGGACGAGATCCTCGGCTTCTGCGCGCCGGAGCTGACCGCCCACAATGTTGATGTGCAGGTCGACGACCAGGCGCCGGGCGCGACGATCTACGCGGATGCCAAGCAACTCAAGCAGGCGTGCCTCAACCTCATCCTCAATGCCATCGACGCCATGCCCGACGGCGGGCGCCTGACCCTGGGGATTCGCAGCGTCGGCGACAACACGCTCATCAGCATCGCCGACAGCGGCCAGGGCATTCCGGTGGAAATGATCGAGCGCATCTTCACCCCGTTCGTCACCACCAAGGCCTCGGGCACCGGCCTGGGGCTGGCCAAGGTCTATTCGATCATGGAGAGTCACGACGGCAGCATCGAATGCGCCAGCGAGAAAGATGCCGGCGCCACGTTCAGCCTGTACATTCCAGCTATCGGC
Source organism: Pseudomonas sp. 18.1.10 (assembly GCF_024655625.1). Taxonomy (NCBI): domain Bacteria; kingdom Pseudomonadati; phylum Pseudomonadota; class Gammaproteobacteria; order Pseudomonadales; family Pseudomonadaceae; genus Pseudomonas; species Pseudomonas sp. 18.1.10. Next base: position 1,494 of record NZ_JANLGL010000162.1, on the reverse strand, counting down.
GAAGACGACGAGGACAGTCATGACGCATAACATTCTGGTAGTCGATGACGAGCCCAAGCTCTGCGACTTGCTCGCGTCGGCCCTGGGCCAGAACGAGGTGCAGGTGTTTGTCGCCGGCAACGGCTTGCACGCGCTCAAGGTGCTGGAGCAGGAAGACATCGACCTGGTCATCAGCGACTGGCGCATGCCCGGCATGGACGGCCCGGCGCTGTTGGCCGAGATCAAGGTGCGCTATCCCCAGGTGCCGGTGATCGTGATGACCGCCTACAGCACGGTGAAGAACGCCGTGCAATCGATGCGCAACGGCGCCTATGACTACATCGCCAAACCGTTCGACATCGACGAGCTGGACATCACGGTGGCCAAGGCCCTGCAGTTTCGCGACATCCTGCGTGACAACGCGCGCCTGCGCGCCGAACTGGATGAACACGCCCAGTTCGACAGCCTGGTGGGCGACAGCCCGGCGTTTCGCAGCGTGCTGCAAGCGGTGGACGCGGTGCGCGACAGCGCCGCGACCATCCTGCTCACCGGCGAGAGCGGCACCGGCAAGGAGATGGTCGCACGGGCCATCCACAAACACGGCAGCCGCGCCGACAAACCGTTCGTGGCGGTCAATTGCGCGGCGATCCCCGAGGGCTTGCTGGAAAGCGAAATGTTCGGCCATCGCAAAGGCGCCTTTACCGGCGCGGTGTCGGACCGGGTAGGGCGCTTTCAGCAGGCGGACAAGGGCACGCTGTTTCTTGATGAAGTGGGCGACATGCCGCTGGCGTTGCAGGCCAAGATCCTGCGGGCGTTGCAGGAGCGGGTAATCGAACCGGTGGGCGACCCGCGCGAGCGCAAGGTGGATGTGCGGGTGATCGCCGCCACCAACAAGAACCTGCTGGAGGCGGTGGCCAACAAGGAGTTTCGCGAAGACCTGTATTACCGCCTCAACGTGTTCCCGATTCCCCTGCCGGCGTTGCGCGAGCGCGTGGAAGACATCGCGCCGCTGGCCCGCCACTTCGCCCACACCCTGAGTGCCACGGCCGGCAAGCGCATCACCGGCTTCAGCGCCGAGGCGTTGCAGGCGATGGCGGCGTATCACTGGCCGGGCAATATCCGTGAACTGCAAAACTGCGTGGAGCGGGCGACGATTGTCGCGGCTACGCCGGTGATCGAGGACATCGACTTGCCGGGGTATCTGTTTGCGTCGCGGCCGAGCGAGGGCGGCGTTGCGGCGATCCTCAGCGACGGGCCGGGGGTGCCGCAGGACCTGGATGCGGCGCTGGCGGAGGTGGAGAAGGCTTACATTCTGGCGGCGTTGCAGGAGAGCAATGGGGTACAGGCGGCGGCTGCGCAGAAGATCGGGATTTCGGAGCGCAGCTTCTGGTATCGCCTGAAGAAGCTCGGTATTCAGGTCGACAAAATAGTCCGCTGATCTTTCTGTCTGAAAGTGATCCAAATGTGGGAGCGGGCTTGCTCGCGAAAGCGGTGTGTCAGTCAAAGATGTTCCAA
>NZ_JANLGL010000161.1:0-13534 GCF_024655625.1 Pseudomonas sp. 18.1.10 | reverse complement strand
GCACCGAGTGTTGGGGCAAGAGCCCTTTGCTTACTTTGGGGCTTTTCCAAAGTGACCCGCTGTAAGAGCGGAACCCTAAGTGGCCGTTACCGCAGCAACGGATATGTACACAACACAACACAACACAACACAACAAAACAAAACCCAGCCCTACTCAATCCCCACCTGATTCCGCCCATTATGCTTAGCCGTGTAGAGCCCCTTATCCGCCGCCATTATCAACTGCCGACAATCACTCCCCTGCTGCGGCGTCACCGTAGACAGCCCGATACTGATCGTCAGGCTAGCCCCCTCAGCCGGCGCAATATGCGGAATCTTCAACGCCGCCACCGCCATACGCAGCTTCTCCGCCACCAACCGCGCCCCACCCGGCGACGTGTTCGGCAGCACCAGAGCAAACTCCTCACCGCCATAACGCGCCGGCAAATCCGAAGGCCGGCTACTGGCATCACGAATGGTCGCCGCCACTTTGCGCAGCGCCTCGTCCCCTTCAACGTGGCCAAAGCTATCGTTGTAGGTCTTGAAAAAATCCACATCAATCATCAACAACGACAACTGCGTCTGGTCACGCATGGCCCGGCGCCATTCCAGCTCCAGGTATTCGTCGAAGTGACGACGATTGGACAGCCCGGTCAGCCCATCGGAGTTCATCAGCCGTTGCAACACCAGGTTGGTGTCCAGCAACTGCTGCTGGCTGACCCGCAGCGCGCGATACGCCGCATCACGCTGCAACAGCGTCATATAGGAGCGCGAGTGATAGCGGATACGCGCCACCAGCTCGATATTGTCCGGCAGCTTGACCAGGTAATCGTTGGCCCCCGCAGAGAACGCCGCGCTCTTAATCAGCGGGTCTTCCTTGGTGGAGAGCACGATGATCGGGATATTCGCCGTAGCCGGGTGGTTGCGGTATTCGCGCACCAGGGTCAGGCCGTCAAGGCCGGGCATGACCAGGTCTTGCAGGATCACCGTCGGCTTGATGCGGATCGCCTGGGCAATCGCCTGGTGCGGGTCGGCGCAGAAGTGAAAGTCGATATTCTCTTCATGGGACAGGCCACGGCGTACCGCTTCGCCGATCATGGCCTGGTCATCGACCAGCAGCACCATGGCGGCGTTTTCGTCGGTCTTGATGTCGTCGATCTGTAAATCATTCATGTGCAGTCACCTGAATTACTACCTGCAAGCCAGCACCGCCGGGGGTCGTGATCATTTTGCAAAGACCTCCAGCAATCGGGGCGCAATTCTATCCAGTGGGCGAATTTCAACAGCAGCATCAATCGCCGCCGCCGCTTTGGGCATGCCATACACCGCGCAGCTCTGCTGATCCTGGGCGATGGTCAAATATCCTTGTTCACGCATGAGCTTGAGCCCCTGGGCGCCGTCGCGCCCCATGCCGGTCAGCAATACACCGACCGCGTCGCCGTTCCAGTGGCTGGCGACGCTCTCGAAAAACACGTCGATGGACGGCCGGTAAATCTCGTTCACCGGCTCGGCGGTGTAGGCCAGGGTGCCATTTTTCAGAAGCCGGATGTGATGGTTGGTGCCGGCCAGCAACACCACGCCACTTTGCGGCGGCTCGCCTTCGCGGGCCAGGCGCACCGGCAGGCCGGAGGCGCTGCTCAGCCATTCGGCCATGCCGGCGGCAAACACCTGGTCCACATGCTGCACCAGTACGATGGCCGCGGAAAAGTCCCGGGGCAAGCCCTTGAGCAGGATTTCCAGGGCGGCCGGGCCGCCCGCCGACGAACCGATCGCCACCAGGCTCTCGCGTTTGCCGGTGGCGCGTTGCGGTGCCGTCTCGGCCCGCACGCGGCTGCCGCGCTGGCCGATCAGCCAGCCAATATTGAGGATCTTGCGCAGCAACGGCGCCGCCGCGTCCTTGGGGTTGCCCACACCAAGCGCCGGGGTGTCCACCACATCCAGGGCACCGTGGCCCATGGCTTCGAAGACGCGGCTGACGTTGGCCTGACGGTCCACGGTAACGATCACGATAGCGCACGGCGTCTCGGCCATGATCTGCCGAGTCGCCTCCACGCCGTCCATCACCGGCATTATCAGGTCCATCAGGATCAGGTCCGGGGTCACTTCAGCGCAGCGCTGCACCGCTTCCAAGCCATTGCTCGCCACCCACACAACCTGATGGGCAGGCTCGAAACTCAAGGCACGGCGCAGCGCTTCGACGGCCAGGGGCATGTCATTGACGATCGCAATCCTCATCCCCGCGCCCCTCCGATCAGCTCCATCACCGCGTCGAGCAAGGCATCGTCGTGGAAACTGGCCTTGGCTAAATAATAGTCGGCGCCGGCGTCGAGGCCACGACGTCGGTCTTCTTCGCGATCCTTGTACGACACCACCATCACCGGCAGCGATTGCAGGCGACTATCACGACGCAACAATGTGACCAATTCAATACCGTCCATGCGAGGCATATCAATATCAGTGATCAACAGGTCGAAATCCTCGGAGCGCAAGGCGTTCCAACCATCCATGCCATCCACCGCCACCGCGACTTCATAGCCACGATTGAGCAGCAATTTGCGTTGTAGTTCCCGCACGGTGAGCGAGTCATCCACCACCAGCACGCGTTTGCGCGGCGCTTCGGTGGCCTGCTGGCTGCGCCGGGCGATCCGCTCCAGGCGGCCGGTGTTAAGCAGTTTGTCCACCGAACGCAGCATGTCTTCGACATCGACGATCAACACCACCGAGCCGTCGTCCAGCAAGGCGCCGGCAGAGATATCCTGGACCTTGCCCAAGCGATCATCCAGCGGCAGCACCACCAACGTGCGCTCGCCGATAAAACGTTCCACGGCAATCCCGTACACCGCATCGCGCTCGCGGATCACCACCACCTTCAACGTGTCCGACGGGCTCTGCCCCGCTGGGCGCTGCAACAACTGGCTGGCGGCGACCAGGCCGACATGCCGGCCCTCGTGCCAGAAATGCTGGCGGCCTTCCAGTTGCACGATGTCGTCGGGCGCGAGGTCGCACATGCGCTCGATATGCGCCAGCGGGAACGCATAGGCTTCTTCGCCGACTTCCACCACCAGGCTGCGCACCACCGACAAGGTCAGCGGCACTTCCAGGTGGAAACGGCTGCCCTGCCCCGCCGTCTGCTCCAGCACCACCGCGCCGCGCAGTTGGCGCACCATGTGTTGCACCGCATCCAGGCCGACGCCGCGCCCGGACACCTCGGTGACCTTGTCGCGCAGGCTGAAACCCGGCAGGAACAGGAACGTCAGCAGTTCCTCTTCGCTCAAGCGCAGGGCGGTTTCCAGCGGCGACAAGTGCCGGTCGACGATGGTGCCGCGCAGGCGCTCCAGGTCCACGCCATTGCCGTCATCGCTCAATTCCAGCACCAGCAGACCGGCCTGGTGGGACGCGCGCAGGCGGATCAGCCCTTCGGCCGGCTTGCCCGCGAGTAGGCGCTGCTCGGGCATTTCGATGCCGTGATCGACGGCATTGCGCAATAAATGGGTGAGCGGCGCTTCGAGCTTTTCCAGCACGTCGCGGTCGACCTGGGTCTTTTCGCCCTCGATCTCCAGGCGCACCTGCTTGCCCAGGCTGCGGCCAAGGTCGCGAACCATACGCACTTGCCCAGCCAGCACATCGGCAAACGGGCGCATGCGGCAGGCCAGCGCCGTGTCGTAGAGCACTTGCGCGCGCTGCCCGGCCTGCCAGCCGAACTCGTCCAGCTCGGCGGTTTTTTCCGCCAGCAGGGCCTGGGCTTCGCTGAGCAGGCGGCGGGTATCGGCCAGGGCTTCCTGGGCTTCGAGGTTCAGGTCCAGGGTCTTCAGTTGCCCGTCCAGCGTGTCCAGGGCGCGGGCGCTCTGGCTTTGGATGCGCTTGAGGCGTTGCATGCTGGACAGGTAAGGCTTGAGCCGCTGGGTTTCCACCAGGGACTTGCTGGACAAGTCCAACAGGCTGTTCAAGCGCTCGGCGGTTACGCGCAAGACGCGCTCGCCGCCTTCGGTCATGCGCCGGTTCTGGCGCGGCGGCTCAACACTGACGGGCACCACGGGCTCGGGTTCCGGTGGCAGCGCTTCAACCAGCGGCGCAGGTGCGGGCTCGGGTGCTGGCGGCACTGGTGGCGACACGGCCTTGACCGGCGCCTGGGACGGATCGAGCAAGCGCTCCATCAACGCCACATAGGCTTCGATATCCGCCGGGCCCACGGTGTTGCCCGGCGTGGCGATGCGCATCAGCAGGTCGGTGCCTTGCAGCAGCGCGTCGATATGTTCGGGTTGCAGGTACAGCCGGCTTTCCTGGGCGCTGACCAGGCAATCCTCCATCACGTGGGACACGCTGACCCCGGCGTCCACCCCGACAATCCGCGCCGCGCCCTTGAGCGAGTGGGCCGCGCGCATGCAGGCTTCAAGCTGGTCGGCCTGGGTCGGGTTGCGCTCCAGGGCCAGCAGGCCGGCGCTGAGCACCTGGGTCTGGGCGTCGGCTTCCAGGCTGAACAGTTCCAGCAGCGAGGCGTCGCGCATCTGGTCGGGGGTCATGTGAGGCTCCGGGTCACGGCAGACAACAATTGCGCCTCGTCCAGCCAACGCAGGCTGCGGCCTTTCCACTGCAACACACCTTGGGTAAAGCGCGCGCTGGCCTGGGTGCCCGAGGCCGACGCCGCCTTCAAGGTGCGTTCGTCGATGGCATGGATGCCGTCCACTTCATCCACCGGCACCACCACCGGGCCGTCCTGCGCGGCGATAATCAACATGCGCGGCATGATCCGCCCACCACTGGCGCCATTGGTCGTGGCGTCCAGGCCCAGCAACTCCACCAGCGACAGGCACGCCACCAGTGCGCCGCGCACATTCGCCACGCCAAGCAAGGCACGGGAGCGCTGGTGCGGCAGCGAATGAATCGGTTGCAACGGCGCCACTTCCACCAGGCAACGGGTGGCGATGCCCAGCCATTCCTCGCCGAGACGGAACATCAATAGCGAGCGCGTGACCACGTCTTCGTCGATTTCAACCGCGGCTTGCGGCCGCTGGTCGTCCTGCTGCAACGCGTAGCGGTCGAGCAAGCGCGTGGCGGCGGCGGAGTACACCGCGCAATTGCGGCAATGGATATGGTCCGCCAGCAACGGGCAGGACTTGTCGCCATGGATGCCGATGCGGTTCCAGCAGTCGTCGATGGCTTGGGTGTCGGCCAGGGTCAGGTCCAGGCCGGCGGTGTCGAGCGCGTGTGGGCTACTCATCGTTTGGACTCACTGTCAGCTCGCTCGCTACGCGCGGCACGCGCCTGCAAACGGCGCGCCCCCGCACTGTCGCCCTGGGATTCAAGCAACGCGGCCAGGTGCATCAAGGCCTGCGGGTGCTGGGGTTCCAGGTACAAGGCTTTGCGGTAAAACCCCTGGGCTTCCAGGGCACTGCCCGCCACGTCGCTGAGCAGCCCCAGCCAGTAAAACACCTGGGCGGCCGGCGGGTGGTTGCTCAAATAGCGTTCACACGCGGCGCGGGCCTCGGCGCTCTTGCCTTCGTTGGCCAGGGTGGCGATCTGGCTGAGCAGATCCGCCGCGTCGGACGGCGGTGCCTTGATCGGCACCACCTGGGCACTGAACGTGCTGAACGGGCGCGGCTTGACCGGCAACGCCGCCGCACTGCGCGGTGGTGGTGACGGCGCGGGAATCGGCGCAAACACCGGCGCAGGCTTGACCGGCTCGACATGCCGGCTGAACGCAAACGACTGCGGCACGCCAATCGACTTCATGCCATGGCGCCCCAGCAGGCTGCCCTCGGCCGGGCCGATAAACAGCACGCCGTCCTCGTGGGTCAGGCCCTTGAGCACATCAAACACTTGCTTCTGGGTCGGCTGGTCGAAGTAGATCAGCAGGTTGCGACAGAACACAAAGTCGTAGCTCGCCTCGTTCGCCAGCAGCGTCGGGTCGAGCAGGTTGCCGACTTGCAGGCGCACTTGCTCACGCACGCGCTCGCTGATGTGGAAGCCGTCGGCGGACTCGTTGAAATGGCGGTCGCGAAACTCGATATCGGCGCCGCGAAACGAGTTCTTGCCATACACCCCACGCCGCGCACGCTCCACCGACAGCGGGCTGACATCCAGGCCCAGCACTTTGAACTGGTGCGGCGCCAGGCCCGCATCGAGCAAGGCCATGGCAATCGAATAGGGTTCTTCGCCGGTGGAACACGGCAGGCTGAGGATGCGCAGCGCACGCATCTGCTTGATCGCGGCCAGGCGCGCCTTGGCCAGGCGGGCCAGGGTGGCAAAGGATTCGGGATAGCGGAAAAACCAGGTCTCGGGGACGATCACCGCTTCGATCAGCGCCTGTTGCTCGTCATGGGAGCGTTGCAGCTGCTGCCAATAATCATCCGCCGTCGTCGCATGCACGGCCTGGCTGCGCTGGCGCACGGCGCGCTCGATGATCGCCTCGCCGACGGAGGCGACGTCGAGGCCGATGCGCTCCTTGAGGAAGTTGAAGACGCGCGGGTCGCTGCTCATACGCTCAACTCGGCAGAGAACAGCAAGGCGCGCACGTCGTCGGTGAGCAGGTCGCTGACGCCAATCCATTGCATCAGGCCCAGTGCATCTTCACGCACCGGCCCCAGGTACGGCGCCTGGCGGTTGTCCAGGCCATAGGGCTGGAACTCGGCGGGGTCGCAGCGCAGGGTGTCGGTGGCCTGTTCGAGGATCAGCCCCAGCCAGCGCGGCGCAACCTCGGCGCTTGGCAGGTAGTTCACCAGCACCAGCCGCGTGCTGGTACGCGCCTGGGCCGGGGCGCCAAAGGTCAGCGCACTCAAATCGATCACCGGCACCAAAGCGCCGCGATGGGCAAAGATCCCGGCGACCCACGCCGGCGCATGTGCGATGGGCTTGAGTGGCAGGCGCGGCAACACCTCGGCCACTTCCGTGGCCTTGAGGGCGTAGCGTTCGCTGCCGATGTGGAACACCAGGAACAACGCCTTTTTCGCTGCCGGGACGGCGCCGCGTTTAGCCGCGAGGTCGCTCATCAGACTTTGAAACGCGACACGCCGCTGCGCAGACCGACCGCAACCTGGCTCAGTTCATCAATCGCAAAGCTGGCCTGGCGCAGGGACTCGACGGTCTGGCTGCTGGCATCGCCCAACTGCACCAACGCATGGTTGATCTGCTCGGCGCCGGTGGCCTGGGCCTGCATGCCTTCGTTGACCATCAACACCCGCGGCGCCAGGGCCTGAACCTGATGGATGATCTGCGACAGCTGCTCGCCGACCTGCTGCACTTCAAACATGCCGCGACGGACTTCTTCGGAGAATTTGTCCATGCCCATCACGCCCGCCGACACCGCCGACTGAATCTCACGCACCATCTGCTCGATGTCGTAGGTGGCCACGGCGGTCTGGTCGGCCAGGCGGCGCACTTCGGTGGCGACCACGGCAAACCCGCGCCCGTATTCACCGGCCTTCTCGGCCTCGATGGCAGCGTTGAGCGACAACAGGTTGGTCTGGTCGGCGACCTTGACGATGGTCACCACCACTTGGTTGATGTTGCCGGCCTTCTCATTGAGGATCGCCAGCTTGGCGTTCACCAGGTCGGCGGCGCCCATCACCGAGTGCATGGTTTCTTCCATGCGCGCCAGGCCTTGTTGCCCGGAACCGGCCGCTACCGAGGCCTGGTCGGCGGCGGTGGAGACTTCGGTCATGGTGCGGACCAAATCCTTGGAAGTGGCAGCGATCTCACGCGATGTAGCGCCGATCTCGGTGGTAGTGGCCGCTGTTTCAGTAGCGGTGGCCTGTTGCTGCTTGGAGGTGGCGGCAATCTCGGTGACCGAGGTGGTCACCTGCACCGACGAGCGCTGGGCCTGGGAGACCAGGGCCGTGAGCTCGGTCATCATGTCGTTGAAGCCGGTCTCGACCGCGTTGAATTCGTCCTTACGCTCCAGGTTCAAGCGCTTGCTCAGGTCGCCGTCGCGCATGGTGCCGAGGATTTCGACGATGCGCTGCATCGGCGCCATGATCGCGCGCATCAGCAGCAGGCCGCACAGGCCGGCGGCCAGGATGGCCACGGCAAGGGACAGGAACATGCTGAATTTCGCGGCCGAGACGGCATCGTCGATGGCGTTGGTGGCGCGGTCGGCGACGTCCTTGTTTTCGGTGATGATGTCGTTGAGCTTCATGCGGCCTGCGGTCCAGGTCGGCGTGAGCTGGGTGTCGAACTCCTTGCGCGCGGCCACCAGATCGCCGCGCTGCAGGCTGTCGAGCACCGTGGACAGGCTCTTGTTGTAGGCCTGGTGCAGGGCTTCGAAGCGGTCGAACTCGGTACGGTCCTCGCTGCCGGCGATGGTTTGGGCGTAGTTGCTCATCTGCTGCTGGATGCGCGCTTCGAACGCCTTGAACTCGGCCCTGTCGGCGTCGCTGAGCTTCTTGTCTTCGCGCAGGCCAAGCAATTCGAGGGTTTGCAGGTAGCTGTCGACCCAGGCGCTGCGAATCATCGAACTGAGGTAAACCCCCGGCACCGCGTCGTCGCGCACGGCGACTTCACTGTCTTCGATCTTCAACAACCGTGAATAAGAGACCACAACCATTAACAGCATGATGGCGATAATGACCGCAAAACTTGCCAAGATCCGTTGGCGCAGGGTCCAGTTCTTCACAGTAATTCCTCGGAGGGCCATTCAAATGGAGGGGAGTATAGCTGAGCAGAAGCCCTCATTAATCAACGGGTTTTGATGGAATGCTCACAGAATCCAAAAACAACCCGGGGAGCTGCCCTCCTTCGGAACAACGCCTGACTCGGTAAAAAAACTGTGGGAGCGGGCTTGCCCGCGAAGGCGGTGGGTCAGTCAGCACATTCAGTGACTGAAACTCCGCATTCGCGGGCAAGCCCGCTCCCACAGGTTGATCCCTGTTGTGTCAGTGATTACGCGTTCAGGCGCACCTGTTTTTCCAATTCAGCCTTTAAACCCGGCTCAAGCTTGAGCTGGCGCGCCAGCTCATCGAGGTAGGCCTTTTCCATAAAGTTTTCCTCGTCCACCAGCATCACGCTGGCGATGTACATCTCGGCGGCCATTTCCGGGGTGCTGGCTGCGCGGGCCACGTCGGCCGGGTCCAGGGGCTTGTTGAGTTCGGCATGCAGCCAGCTTTGCAGCTCGCGGTCGTTGTCCAATTTGGTGAATTCGCCTTCGATCAACGTGCGTTCGCGCTCGTCGACATGGCCGTCAGCCTTGGCGGCGGCGACCAGGGCCTTGAGGATGGCCTGGCTGTGTTGCTCGACCTGGGCTGGCGGCAGACGGTCGATAGTTTGCGGCTCACCCTTGGGCGCAGTGGCCTGTTGCGCCTGCCAGTTGCCGTAGGCCTTGTAGGCAATCACGCCCAACGCGGCCAGCCCGCCGTAGGTCAGGGCCTTGCCACCGAACTTGCGCGCCTTTTTATTCCCCAGCAGCAGGCCCATGGCCCCGGCCGCGAGGGCGCCACCGCCCGCGCCGCCGAGCAGGCTGCCCAGGCCGCCGCCGCCGAGGAGCCCGCCGAGCGCACCTTTGTCGTCCTGCTTACGCTGGCCGCCAGCCTTGTTTTGCAACATGTCCTGGCCGGATTTGAGCAACTGATCGAGCAATCCACGGGTATTCATGCGTAGCCTCCAGACACTTGGGTTCATAGGACCAATAGGCCCCCAGCGTAAAACTAAGTGCCAAAAAGCCCCGATCTAGAGTGCTTCCAGATGTAACGCGACGACCCTTCGCTAAAACCGATATACACTCGAACAAATCTATAAAAACACCCCACTGGTAACTCCAGCATGATGACCTTGCGTCAAATCCGGCACTTTATCGCCGTGGCCGAGACCGGCTCGATCTCGGCCGCCGCGCAGACCGCCTTCATTTCTCAGTCCACACTGACCCTGGCAATCCAGCAACTGGAGCAGGAAATCGGCGTCAACCTGTTCAATCGCCACGCCAAGGGCATGACCCTGACCCACCAGGGTCATCAATTCCTACGCCAGGCCCACCTGATTCTCGCCACCGTCGATAACGCCAAGCGCAGCCTGCAACAAAGCACCGACCAAGTGGCCGGGCAGTTAATCATCGGCGTGACGAGCCTGGTGGCCGGCTATTACCTGGCGGATCTGCTCACGCGTTTCCAGCGCGCCTATCCCAATGTGGAAATCCGCGTCATGGAAGACGAGCGCCCGTACATCGAGCATTTGCTGGTCAGCGGCGAAATCGACGTTGGCGTGCTGATCCTCTCCAACCTCGAAGACCGCCACGCCCTGCAAACCGAAGTGCTCACCCACTCCCCGCACCGCCTGTGGCTGCCGGCGCAACACCCGCTGCTGGAGCACGACAGCATCAACCTCGCCGATGTGGCGCGCGAGCCGCTGATCCAGCTGAACGTCGATGAAATGGGCCACAACGCCCAGCGCCTGTGGGCCGGCGCCGGCCTGCAACCGCGCGTGACCCTGCGCACCGCGTCCACCGAAGCCGTGCGCAGCCTGGTGGCGGCGGGCCTGGGCGTGTCGATCCAGCCCGACATGACCTACCGCCCCTGGTCGCTGGAGGGCGACATTATTGAAGCCCGGCCGATTGCCGACCTCAGCCAGACCCTCGACGTCGGCCTGGCCTGGCGCCGTGGCACCGCGCGGCCGGCCTTGGTCGACCCGTTCCTGACGGTCGCCCGCGAACAGCCACACCCGCGCAAGCCATCTATTTAATCGAATGCTGCATTCAGTATTTAGTATTTGTTGACCTCGCGCCTGACCTCTAGTCTCTGTGCATCCATAAGAGAAAGGTCAGGCCCTCGTAAGAGAACGCCCATGGCCACACAAGAAAAGAGATCGCGAAAAATGTCCGGCGCGCCCACCCCGCTGCTCACTGCGTTGCTGATCGACGGCGAACTGGTCCAGGGCCAGGGTTTTGCCGAGCCGATCCTCAACCCGGCCACCGGTGAAGTCCTCACCCAGATCGCCGAAGCCAGCACCGAGCAAGTCGAAAGCGCGATCCTCGCCGCCCACCGCGCCTTTGCCAGTTGGTCGCGCACCACGCCGCAACAACGCTCGAACATCTTGCTCGGCATCGCCGATGCCATCGAAAAACAAGCGGATTACCTGGCCCGCCTGGAATCCCTGAACTGCGGCAAGCCGCTGCACCTGGCGCGCCAGGATGACTTGAGCGCCACCGTCGATGTGTTCCGCTTCTTCGCCGGCGCCGTGCGCTGCCAGACGGGCCAGCTCAGCGGCGAATACCTGCCGGGCTACACCAGCATGGTGCGCCGCGATCCGATTGGCGTGGTGGCCTCCATTGCGCCGTGGAACTACCCGCTGATGATGGCTGCGTGGAAAATCGCCCCGGCCCTGGCCGCCGGCAACACCCTGGTGTTCAAGCCTTCGGAACACACGCCGCTGTCGATCCTCGCCTTGGCGCCGGCCCTCAGCCAACTGCTGCCGCGCGGTGTCATCAACATTCTGTGTGGCGGTGGCGAAGGTGTCGGCAGCCATTTGGTCAGCCACGCAAAAGTGCGCATGGTCTCGCTGACCGGCGATATCGTCACCGGGCAAAAGATCCTGCAAGCCGCGTCGAAAACCCTGAAACGCACGCACCTGGAACTGGGCGGCAAAGCGCCGGTGATCGTGTGCAACGACGCCGACCTGCAAGCCGTGGTCGACGGCGTGCGCGCCTATGGCTACTACAACGCCGGCCAGGATTGCACCGCCGCCTGCCGCATCTACGCCCAGGCCGGGATTCACGACAAATTGGTCGCCGAACTGGGCGCCGCGGTCAGCAGCCTGCGCTTTGCCGGCAAACGGGATGCCGACAACGAACTCGGCCCGCTCATCAGCACGCGCCAGCGCGACCGCGTGGCCAGTTTTGTCGAACGCGCCCTCGGCCAGCCGCATATCGAACGGGTGACTGGCGCCGCCGTGCACTCCGGCGCCGGCTTCTATTACCAACCGACCCTGCTGGCCGGCTGTAAACAGCATGATGAAATCGTCCAACGCGAAGTGTTCGGCCCGGTGGTCACCGTGACCCGCTTCGATGAACTGGAACAGGCGGTGGACTGGGCCAACGACTCCGAATACGGCCTGGCTTCCTCGGTGTGGACCCAGAACCTGGACAAGGCCATGCAAGTCGCGGCCCGCCTGCAATACGGCTGCACCTGGATCAACAGCCACTTCATGCTGGTCAGCGAAATGCCCCACGGCGGCTTGAAGCGCTCGGGGTATGGCAAGGATCTGTCCAGCGATTCGCTACAGGACTACAGCGTGGTGCGCCACATCATGGCGCGCCACGGCCAGCATCTCTAAAACAACAACTAAGCTCATGCGTCACCGGTTTGCGAAAAACTGCCCCGACCATAATTAAAGAAGAGGGAACCCCCATGTCCGCGCACAAGACCGCACTGCTCAGTGCCCTGGCCACCGCGCTGCTGGCCAGCGCCAGCCTGCAGGCCGCCGAACCGCTCAAGGCCGTTGGCGCTGGTGAAGGCCAGCTGGATATCGTCGCCTGGCCCGGCTATATCGAACGTGGCGAAAGCGACAAGGCCTACGACTGGGTCAGCGGTTTCGAGAAGGAAACCGGCTGCAAGGTCAATGTGAAAACCGCCGCCACCTCTGACGAAATGGTCAGCCTGATGGCCAAGGGCGGCTATGACCTGGTCACCGCCTCGGGCGACGCCTCGCTGCGTTTGATCGGTGGCAAGCGCGTGCAGCCGATCAACACGGCGTTGATCCCGAACTGGAAGAACATCGACCCGCGCCTCAAGGATGCGCCGTGGTACGTGGTCGGCCAGCAAACCTACGGCACCCCGTACCAGTGGGGCCCGAACGTGTTGATGTACAACACCGACGTGTTCAAGACCGCGCCCACCAGCTGGAACGTGCTGTTCGAGGCGCAAAACCTGCCGGACGGCAAGCCGAACAAAGGCCGCGTGCAGGCCTATGACGGCCCGATCTACATCGCCGACGCGGCGCTGTACCTCAAGTCGACCCAGCCGGATCTGGGCATCCAGAACCCCTATGAGCTGACCGAAACCCAATACAAGGCCGTGCTCGACCTGTTGCGCGCCCAGCAACCGTTGATCCACCGCTACTGGCACGACACCACCGTGCAAATGAGTGACTTCAAGAACGAAGGCGTGGTGGCGTCCAGCGCGTGGCCGTATCAGGTCAACGGCCTGGTCAACGAGAAGCAGCCGATTGCGTCGACCATCCCCAAGGAAGGCGCCACCGGCTGGGCCGACACCACCATGTTGCACAGCGAGGCCAAGCACCCGAATTGCGCCTACAAGTGGATGGACTGGTCGCTGCAACCGAAGGTGCAGGGCGATGTGGCGGCCTGGTTCGGCTCGCTGCCGGCGGTGCCTGCGGCGTGCAAGGAAAGCGAACTGCTCGGCGCCGAGGGTTGCAAGACCAATGGTTTCGACCAGTTCGACAAGATCGCCTTCTGGAAAACCCCGCAGGCTGAGGGCGGCAAGTTCGTGCCGTATAGCCGCTGGACCCAGGACTACATTGCGATCATGGGCGGCCGCTAAGCCCTCCTGACAACACAGGCCCCATGTGGGAGCGGGCTTGTGTGGGAGCGGGCTTGCTCGCGAATGCGGTGTGTCAG
>NZ_JANLGL010000160.1:0-13544 GCF_024655625.1 Pseudomonas sp. 18.1.10 | reverse complement strand
GTGTCAGGCGACATCAATGTCGCTGTACCACCGCTATCGCAGGCAAGCCAGCTCCCACAGTTGGTTTTGTGGTGCTTGTTAGTGTGCGGTGGCCTGTAGGCCGGCGAGTAGCAAGCGCTGGTACAAATCCTCTTTGAGCCCTTCCGGGTTATCCAACCCCATCCGCTCCAAGTGCCCGGGAAACACCTCCGGCTCCGGCGCATCCAACGCCGCCTTGCCCAACTCCAGAATCTCCGTCAGCTTGAATTTGCTCTTGAGCCAATTCAACGCGCGCAACAGATCCCGCTCTTCATCGCTGAAATCGCTGCCCAGGGGATACTCCGGAAACATCCGCAGATGCCGCGCCTGGATGGCCTTGAGCCGCTCCGGCGTGTTGTCGGCAAAGCGCACATCCAGCTGGAAATCCTTGGGCAACTTGCCGGCCTTTTGCGCTTGCTCGATCAAGTCATCCTGAAAACGTGAGTCCGTGATATTGAGCAACGCCTCGATCACCTTGGCATCCGTCTGACCGCGCAAGTCGGCGATGCCGTACTCAGTGATGACGATATCCCGCAGGTGCCGGGGAATGGTGCAGTGGCCGTAGTCCCAGACGATATTGGAACTGACCTCCCCCGCCGACTCGCGCCAGCTGCGCAGGATCAGGATCGACCGCGCACCTTCCAGCGCATGGCCCTGGGAGACAAAGTTGTACTGCCCGCCGACGCCGCTGAGCACGCGGCCATCCTCCAACTGGTCGGCCACACCGGCGCCGAGCAGGGTCACCATGATCGCGCTGTTGATAAACCGCGCGTCCAGGCGTTGCAGGCGCTTGAGTTGTTCCTGGCCGTACAGCTCGTTGATGTAGCTGATGCGGGTCATGTTGAATTCAAGGCGTTTGCCGTGGGTCATTTCCTGCAGGCGCTGGTAAAAACTCCGTGGGCCGAGGAAGAAACCGCCGTGGATCGAGACGCCATCGGGTTGTGCCGCCTCATCGAGCAGGCCAGCATTGGCTTGCTCCTGGGTCGCCACATCCGGGTAGACCTTGCGCCGCACAATACCGGCATCCGCCAGCACCAGCAGGCCGTTGACGAACATTTCGCTGCAACCGTAAAGGCCACGGGCGAAGGGCTCGACGCCGCCTTCACGGCTTATCAATGGCGCCCATTGGTACACATCGAGGTCGGTCAGCAGCAGCCGATAGGCTTCGTTGTCGGCCTGGCGCGCCAACAGTGCGGCGGTGAGTGCATCCCCCATGGAGCCGATGCCGATCTGCAAGGTGCCACCATCGCGCACCAGGGTGCTAGCGTGCAGGCCGATAAAGTGATCCTGGACGCCCACCGGCATATTCGGCGTGGAGAACAACGTGGTGCTGTCTTTTTCGTCGATCAGGTAATCGAACGCGTCCATGCCCAGCTCGGCATCGCCGGGCATGTAGGGCAAATCGGCATGGACTTGGCCGACGATCAGGACGGTTTCCCCGGCATTGCGGCGCTTGGCGATCATCGGCAGCAGGTCGAGGGTGATGTCAGGGTTGCAGCTCAGGCTCAGCCGATCGGGGTGTTCGCTGCTGCTGGCCACCAGTTGCGCCACCAGGTTCAGGCCGGCGGCATTGATATCGCGGGCGGCGTGGCTGTAGTTGCTGCTCACGTAATCCTGCTGGGCCGAGGTGCTGTGGAGCAGGCTGCCGGGCTGCATGAAGAACTGCTGCACGCGGATGTTTTTTGGCAGGCCGTCTTTGCGCAGGGCGGCGAGGAAATCCAGCTCGGGATAATCACCAAACACCCTCTCGATAAAAGGTTCGAGAAAGCGCTTCTGCAAGCCGTCGCCCAGCGGGGGGCGGCCCAGACTCAGTGCGGTGTAGATCGTCAGCGACCGCTCCGGCAGTTTGGCGATGCGCCGGTACAGCGCATTGACGAACAAGTTGGGTTTGCCCAGGCCCAAAGGCATGCCCATGTGGATATGCGCCGGCAAGCGCGCCAGTACGTCGTCAACTGCCTGCTCGATTGAACACAACTGCACCATCCGACCCTCCTGAACATTCCGTGATTAGGGGTTGGACAGAGAGTGGCGGGTGTTTGCTGCAAAGAACAGCCCTGAAACAAAAATCGCGGGCACAAAAAAGCCGCTCGTAAGCGGCATTTTTGCCGAAGATCGGCGGATTAGAGCCCGGACATCTTCTTGATAGCGCCTTTAAGGTCGTCATCCGAGCAATCAGCACAGGTGCCTTTCGGCGGCATGGCGTTGATACCGGTGATCGCCTTGGCCAGGATGCCGTCGAGGCCGCCCTGGTGATCGGCGCGCTCTTTCCAGGCGGCGGTGTCGCCGATTTTCGGCGCGCCCAGCAGGCCGGTGCTGTGGCAAGCGTTGCAGTGCTTGGCGATGATCTCGTCCGGGGTTTTCGCCCCGCCGCCGCCCGCTACCACGGCGACTTCCATGCCCTTGCATTCCTGGCCCTGGACGCAAACCTGGCCAACAGGCTCAAGGCGCTTGGCAATATCGTCATTGGTCGCAGCTTGAGCGCTGACAGCCCATAGGGCCAGTACGGTTGCTGGTGCAGCCAGCATTTTCATAATTAGGTTCACGCGTTCACCCTCAATGGTGGCTATTCACGCCTGCGGCCACGGTTTCGCAGGCGGCGAAAGTATAACGGTTAGCCCGCCTGGCCGAAACAACCCTATTAAATAAAGGGAGATTCGGCTTCACGGATACTGCTGCGGGTGCCTCTGCAACGCTGGCAGGGCGCCTCTTTTCTTAAAAGTTCGCGGGTGTGGCTGCGCTGATTAGTCGCGCCGGCACGTCGAACGGATTGCGAAAACGATGGGGCTTGGTGCTTTCAAAGTAGTAGCTATCGCCGGCTTCGAGCACAAAAGTTTCAAGACCGACCACCAATTCCAGGCGGCCCTCCAGCAGAATCCCGGTTTCCTCGCCTTCGTGGGTGAGCATTTCTTCGCCCGTGTCGGCGCCCGGCGGGTAGATTTCGTTGAGAAACGCAATCGCCCGGCTAGGGTGCGCCCGGCCTACCAGTTTCATGGTCACGGCGCCGTCGGAGATGTCGATCAGCTCATTGGCTTTATAGACGATCTGCGTCGGTATTTCCTGGAGGATTTCCTCGGAAAAGAACTCGACCATGGACATGGGGATGCCGCCCAGCACCTTGCGCAAGGAGCTGATCGAGGGGCTGACGCTGTTTTTTTCGATCATCGAAATGGTGCTGTTGGTGACACCCGCGCGCTTGGCGAGCTCGCGCTGGGAAAGACCCTTCAGTTTACGGATGGATTGCAGTCGTTCGCCGACGTCCAATGCAGGAGCCTCCTAGGATTCAGGCTTTGTTGTAATTGAGCGTTATCATGGCGACAGCGTTCAGTATTTACAACACTTGGGCCTAAATCCCGGGCAGCGATGTTCGTGCCTGGCGGTCAGTTGCCGGAATAGAGCCTTGGCACTCGACGCAGGTTGCAGAAGATCTGGTACGGAATGGTCTCAGCCGCCACGGCGATGTCGCTGGCGAGGATGTTTTTGCCCCACAGCTCCACCGTGGAACCGAGACCCGCCTGGGGCACATCCGTCAAGTCGACGCACAGCATGTCCATGGACACACGGCCCAGCAATTGACTGCGCTGCCCGGCCACCAGCACCGGCGTGCCGGTCGGCGCATGACGCGGGTAGCCGTCGGCATAGCCCATGGCAACCACCCCGATGCGCATCGGCTTGGGCGTGATGAACCGCGCGCCGTAACCCACCGGCTCACCGGCCGGCAGTTCGCGTACGCAGATCACTTTCGATTCCAGGGTCATCACCGGCTGCAAACGCGCGGCCACGGCCTGGTCTTCGCCAAACGGCGTGGCGCCATACAGCATGATGCCGGGGCGTACCCAGTCGCTGCCTACGTTCGGCCAGCCCATCACCGCCGGCGAGTTGCGCAGGCTGACCTCAGCCGCCAAGCCTTGGCGCGCCGCTTCGAATACTGCGACTTGCTCATCGCTGCGCACACAATCGAGCTCATCGGCGCGGGCGAAGTGGCTCATCAACACGATCTTGGCGACTTTGCCGCTGGCCAGCAGGCGTTGGTACGCCTCGTGGTAGTCCTTGGGATGCAGGCCGACGCGATGCATGCCCGAATCCAGCTTGAGCCAGATGGTCAGCGGCTTGGTCAGATGGGCTTGCTCGATAGCGTCCAACTGCCACAGCGAATGCACCACACACCACAGATCATGCTCGTTGATCAGCGGCAGCTCACTGGCTTCGAAAAAACCTTCCAGCAGCAACACCGGCGCACGAATACCGGCGGCGCGCAGTTCCAGTGCTTCTTCGATGCACGCCACGGCAAAGCCGTCGGCCTCGGCTTCCAGCGCCTGGGCCACGCGCACGGCGCCATGGCCGTAGGCATCGGCCTTGACCACGGCAAGGGCCTTGGCCCCCGTGACTTCACGGGCCAATTGGTAGTTATGGCGCAGGGCTTGGAGATCGATCAGGGCACGGGCAGGACGCATGGCGGCAGGCTTCTAGGCGGCAGAGTGAAAAAAAACCGGTGCCGCCCAATAGCGTCGGCACCGGGAGAGGATCTGGGTTTACGGCAGCGCGGCCACGACGGACAGCTCCACCAGGATTTGCGGTTCGCACAGCTTGGCTTCAACCGTGGCGCGGGCCGGGGCTACGCCTTTGGGCAGCCACTTGTCCCACACCGCGTTCATGCCGGCGAAATCGGCATTGATGTCCTTCAGGTAGATCGTCACCGACAGCAACTTGGTCTTGTCGGTGCCGGCCAGGTCCAGCAAACGCTCGATATTGGCCAGGGTTTCACGGGTCTGCTGTTCAATCCCGGCATTCATGTCGTCGCCGACTTGCCCGGCCAGATACACGGTACCGCTGTGGACAACGATCTGGCTCATGCGCTCATTGGTGAGCTGGCGCTGGATTGACATGTTTTGCGGACTCCTGGTGGTTGCCGTAACGGGAAATATCAAGGCCAGCGGCGCTGATCTGTGGGGTCTTCTTCGCCATCAGGTCGGCCAGCAAGCGGCCCGAGCCGCAGGCCATGGTCCAACCGAGGGTGCCGTGGCCGGTGTTCAGGAACAGGTTCTTGAACGGCGTGGCACCAACAATCGGCGTGCCGTCGGGTGTGGTCGGGCGCAGGCCGGTCCAGAAGGTGGCCTCACTCAAATCACCGCCCTGAGGATAAAGGTCGTTGACGATCATCTCCAGGGTTTCGCGCCGACGCGGGTTCAGCGACAGGTCAAAACCGGCGATTTCCGCCATGCCGCCGACGCGGATGCGGTTGTCGAAACGGGTGATCGCGACCTTGTAGGTCTCGTCGAGAATGGTCGACGTCGGCGCCATCGCCGGGTTGGTGATCGGCACGGTCAGCGAGTAACCCTTGAGCGGGTACACCGGTGCCTTGATCCCCAGCGGCTTGAGTAGCTTCGGCGAGTAGCTGCCGAGGGCCAGTACGTAGCGGTCGGCGGTTTCCAGCTTGCCGTCGATCCACACGCCGTTGATGCGCTCGCCAGCGTAGTCGAGGCGCTGGATGTCCTGTTCGAAGCGGAATTCCACACCCAACTGTCTGCACATCTCAGCCAGGCGCGTGGTGAACATCTGGCAGTCGCCAGTCTGGTCATTCGGCAGGCGCAGGGCACCGGCGAGGATGTCGGTGACACTGGCCAGGGCCGGCTCTACACGGGCGATGCCGGCGCGGTCGAGCAGTTCGAACGGCACGCCGGACTCTTTCAGCACGGCGATATCCTTGGCGGCGCCATCCAGCTGGGCCTGGGTGCGGAACAGTTGGGTAGTCCCCAGGCTGCGGCCTTCGTAGGCAATACCGGTTTCGGCGCGCAGTTCGTCGAGGCAGTCACGGCTGTACTCGGACAGGCGCACCATGCGCTCTTTGTTCACGGCATAGCGGCTGGCGGTGCAGTTGCGCAGCATCTGCGCCATCCACAGGTATTGGTCGATGTCGGCGGTGGCCTTGATCGCCAGCGGCGCGTGGCGCTGCAGCAACCACTTGATGGCCTTGAGCGGCACACCCGGCGCGGCCCATGGCGAGGCGTAGCCTGGGGACACCTGGCCGGCGTTGGCGAAACTGGTTTCCATCGCAGCGGCGGGCTGGCGGTCGACCACGACCACTTCAAAGCCGGCCCGCGCCAAATAGTAGGCACTGGTCACACCAATGACGCCGCTACCCAAGACCAGAACGCGCATTTTTATATCCTCATCGCGGCTTGACCGCCGACGTGTGTTATTCGAGCAATGATGAGCGCAGTGTAAAAAACTATTGCCAGTGCATTTCACTATATAACCGCCTATATTTGGCGACAATTCTCGGCAAAAACCCTTTTCACAGAGGCGTATCCCCTATGCGTACCAACACCCAGACCAAGCGGGAGCTGGACAAGATCGACCGCAACATCCTGCGCATCCTGCAAACCGACGGGCGCATTTCGTTCACGGAGCTGGGGGAAAAAGTCGGGCTGTCGACCACGCCGTGCACCGAGCGCGTGCGCCGGCTGGAGCGTGAAGGGATCATCATGGGCTACAACGCGCGGCTCAATCCCCAGCATTTGAAGGGGAGTTTGCTGGTATTTGTCGAGATCAGCCTGGATTACAAGTCCGGCGACACCTTTGAGGAATTCCGCCGCGCCGTGCTGAAACTGCCCCACGTGCTGGAGTGCCATTTAGTGTCGGGGGACTTCGACTACCTAGTGAAAGCGCGGATTTCCGAGATGGCCTCGTACCGCAAATTGCTCGGCGATATCCTGCTCAAACTGCCCCATGTGCGGGAGTCCAAGAGCTATATCGTGATGGAAGAGGTGAAGGAGAGCCTTAACCTGCCGATCCCGGACTGACTGGCACACTGCGGTCAAATGTGGGAGCTGGCTTGTGTGGGGGCGGCGGTGCGACGATTCGACTTGCTCGCGAATGCGGTGTGCCAGTCACTGAATGTGTTTCTGACACACCGCATTCGCGAGCAAGCCCGCTCCCACAGTTAATCCGGGTACCCCCGTCAGACCAGCACCTGCCGCGTGCTCGCCATGTATTCGTGGATCTGCTTCTCCACCCGCGGGTGAATCAGCTCCACCGGCCGCCGCCCATTGGGGCACGGCAAGGTCTTGGTCGTACCAAACAACCGGCAGATCAACGGCCGCTCGTCATACACCGTGCAACCGTTGGGCCCCAGGTGCACACAGTTCAGCTCGTCCATGGCCGCGTCCTGCTCGGCCGCGGTCTTGCGTGGCAGGCGCGACATTTCCTCGGGCGAGGTGGTCACCGGCCCGCAGCAGTCGTGGCAGCCGGGGACGCACTCGAACGAAGGAATCTGTCGGCGCAGCGCGCTGATTTTCTGGCTGTTGCAACTCATCGAAACAGGTACCGAACGGCGGATAGGCGTGGATTCTGCCGCAAAACCCCGCGGTGAGACAGCTTCGTCCGACCGCTGTATCCTGCGTCAAATTTTCCAAACAGGGATGTTCCCCATGACCGCCAGCGCCCGGCACACCACGTCCTACTACGCCGCCAGCAGCGTGCCGCAACCCGATTACCCGGTGTTGGCCGGCGAAATCACGGCCGACGTGTGCGTGGTCGGCGGTGGATTTTCCGGGCTGAACACCGCCCTGGAACTGGCCGAACGGGGCTTCAGCGTGGTGCTGCTGGAAGCACGCAAGATTGCCTGGGGCGCCAGCGGGCGCAACGGTGGGCAGTTGATCCGTGGCGTCGGCCACGGCCTGGACCAGTTCGCCAACGTGATCGGCACCGACGGCGTGCACCAGATGAAACTGATGGGCCTGGAAGCCGTGGAGATCGTGCGCGCGCGCGTCGAGCGCTGGCAGATCCCCTGCGATTTGACCTGGGGCTATTGCGACCTCGCCAACAAGCCCCGCGACCTGCACGGCCTTGCCGAAGACGCCGAAGAATTGCGCAGCCTCGGCTATCGCCATGAAGTGCGCCTGCTACAGGCCAGCGAGATGAGCAGCGTGATCGGCTCCGACCGTTATGTGGGCGGCATGATCGACATGGGCTCCGGCCATCTGCACCCGTTGAACCTGGCGCTGGGTGAAGCCGCCGCCGCGCAGCAACTGGGCGTGCAGCTGTTTGAGCAATCCGCAGTGACGCGTATCGACTACGGCCCCGAGGTCAACGTGCACACTGCCCAGGGCAACGTGCGCGCCAAGACCCTGGTGCTGGCCTGCAACGCCTACCTGAATGACTTGAACCCGCAACTCAGTGGCAAAGTGCTGCCGGCTGGCAGTTACATCATTGCCACCGAACCGTTGAGCGAAGCCCAGGCCGCCCAACTGTTGCCACAAAACATGGCCGTGTGCGACCAGCGGGTGACGGTGGACTACTTCCGCCTCTCCGCCGACCGACGCCTGCTGTTCGGCGGTGCCTGCCACTACTCGGGCCGCGATCCGCAGGACATCGGCGCCTACATGCGTCCGAAAATGCTCAAGGTGTTCCCGCAACTCGCCGAGGTGAAGATCGACTACCAGTGGGGCGGCATGATCGGCATCGGCGCCAACCGCCTGCCGCAGATCGGCCGGCTGCCCGACCAACCCAACGTGTATTACGCCCAGGCCTACGCAGGCCACGGCCTCAATGCCACGCACCTGGCGGGCAAGCTGCTGGCCGAAGCCATCAGCGGCCAGCAACAGGGGCGCTTCGACCTGTTCGCCCAGGTGCAGCACATCACCTTCCCCGGCGGCAAGCATCTGCGCTCGCCACTGCTGGCCTTGGGCATGCTCTGGCACCGGCTCAAAGAGCTGGTGTGATTAATCGCGCCAGAACGGTTTAACCCCTTCCTGGCGCGCCTGTTCTGCACTGAGGCCAATGTCCCGCAGCTGCTCGGCGGTCAGCTCCAGCAAGGCCTTGCGCGTGTGACGGCGATGCCAGAACAGACTCCAGCGGCTGTTGGCCGGCGCCGCCAGCGGGCGCCCCTGCCCCGCGTCCAATTCCTGACCGTGTAACGCCAACCGCACATCGCTCATGCCGCTCATCGTGTTGCCCCTCAGTTGCCTGTTGCCGTGAGTGACTAGGATGGGCGCGCGGGCAAAACCATTACAGATTCAATCAATTTTTATTAAATCCATACAGACACTGCCTATGGGGGGCTGAATCCTGTATTTTCGCTGCATCTGTACCGGTCTCCTGGGAGCGACCACCATGACCCTCTACGTAAACCTCGCCGAACTGCTGGGCACCCGCATTGAACAAGGCTTCTATCGCCCCGGCGATCGCTTGCCCTCCGTACGGGCCTTGAGCGTGGAACACGGGGTCAGCCTGAGCACCGTGCAACAGGCCTATCGTTTGCTGGAAGACAACGGCATGGCGATGCCCAAGCCCAAGTCCGGCTACTTTGTGCCGGTCGGCCGCGAGCTGCCGGCCCTGCCGGAGATCGGGCGTCCGGCGCAACGCCCGGTGGATATTTCCCAGTGGGACCAGGTGCTGGATCTGATCCGCGCCGTCCCGCGCAAAGATGTCATACAGATGGGCCGTGGCATGCCGGATGTATTGTCGCCGACCCTCAAGCCCCTGCTGCGCAGCCTGGCCCGCGTGAGCCGGCGCCAGGATCTGCCGGGGCTGTATTACGACAACATCATGGGCTGTATGGAATTGCGCGAGCAGATCGCCCGACTGTCATTGGATTCCGGCTGCCAGCTGAACGCCGACGATATCGTCATCACCACCGGCTGCCATGAGGCACTGTCCGCCAGCATCCACGCCATTTGTGAGCCCGGGGATATTGTCGCGGTGGATTCGCCGAGCTTTCACGGCGCCATGCAAACCCTCAAGGGGCTGGGCATGAAAGCCCTGGAAATCCCCACCGACCCGATCACCGGTATCAGCCTCGAAGCCCTGGAACTGGCGCTGGAACAGTGGCCGATCAAGGTCATCCAGCTCACCCCCAACTGCAACAACCCCCTGGGCTACATCATGCCGGAGGCACGCAAGCGCGCACTGCTGACCCTGGCCCAGCGCTTTGACGTGGCGATCATCGAAGACGATGTGTATGGCGAATTGGCCTACAGCTACCCGCGCCCGCGCACGATCAAATCCTTCGACGAAGATGGTCGCGTACTACTTTGCAGCTCGTTCTCAAAAACCCTGGCCCCCGGCCTACGCATTGGCTGGGTGGCGCCCGGCCGTTATCTGGAACGGGTGCTGCACATGAAATACATCAGCACCGGCTCCACCGCGACCCAGCCGCAGATCGCCATTGCCGAGTTTCTCAAAAGCGGGCATTTCGAACCGCATTTGCGGCGGATGCGCACCCAATACCAGCGCAATCGCGACTTGATGCTCGATTGGGTCAGCCGTTACTTCCCAGCGGGTACGCGGGCCAGTCGCCCCCAGGGCAGCTTTATGCTGTGGATCGAGCTGCCAGACGGCTTCGATACCCTGAAACTCAACCGGGTGCTGATGGAACAAGGCGTACAGGTGGCCGTGGGCAGTATCTTTTCGGCGTCCGGTAAATACAGGAACTGCCTGCGCATGAACTACGCTGCCAAGCCAACCCCGCAGATTGAAGAAGCCGTGCGCAAGGTCGGCGCCGCCGCGATCAAGCAGCTGGCCGACACGGTGGACTGACCTTTCGCGGGAAATGGCCGTCATATGCCTACAACCGCCCTGACCCGGAAGCGACTCCCTTGATGATTCGACGGCTACTCCCGCTTCTCCTGCTGGGCGCCCTGGGCGGCTGCGCCACGGTGAGCACACCGCGCATCCCCAGCGACGCCCTGCCCGCCGCACAGTCGTCATTCGGCCGCTCGATCCAGGCCCAGGCCGCGCCATATCAGGGCCGCTCCGGGTTTCGCCTGCTGCCCAACAGCAGCGAAGCCTTCATGGCCCGCGCCGAATTGATCCGCAACGCCCAGACCAGCCTCGATTTGCAGTACTACATCGTCCACGACGGCATCAGCACGCGCATGCTCGTGGATGAACTGCTCAAGGCCGCCGACCGTGGCGTGCGCATTCGCATCCTGCTGGACGACACCACCAGCGACGGCCTCGACCAGATCATCGCCACCCTCGCCGCCCATCCCAAGATCGAAATCCGCCTGTTCAACCCGCTGCACCTGGGCCGCAGCACCGGCGTGACGCGGGCGATGGGGCGCCTGTTCAACCTGTCGCTGCAACACCGGCGCATGCACAACAAGCTGTGGCTGGCCGACAACAGTGTCGCCATCGTCGGCGGGCGCAATTTGGGCGATGAGTATTTCGACGCCGAACCGAACCTGAATTTCACCGACATCGACATGCTCAGCGTGGGCCCGGTGGCCGA
This sequence comes from Pseudomonas sp. 18.1.10, assembly GCF_024655625.1. Lineage (NCBI taxonomy): Bacteria > Pseudomonadati > Pseudomonadota > Gammaproteobacteria > Pseudomonadales > Pseudomonadaceae > Pseudomonas > Pseudomonas sp. 18.1.10. Next base: position 2,296 of record NZ_JANLGL010000160.1, on the reverse strand, counting down.
ACAGCTCGGGCACAGCTTCGACCAGTACTGGAACAGCGCCCTGAGCAAGCCGATTGATGACTTTGTGTCCATCAGCCCGTCCAAAGGCGACCTGGCCGCCGTGCGCGAGCGCCTGCAAGCGTCGCTGGCCGAATCGCGCCAGCAGAATCATGCGCTGTACAACCGCCTGCGCACCTACCAGACCCAGCCACGCATGGACATCTGGCGGCGCGAGCTGATCTGGGCCTGGAACCAGGCGCTATGGGATGCACCGAGCAAAGTGCTGGCCACCGCCGAGCCCGATCCTCGATTGCTGCTGACCACCCAACTGGCGCCGGAACTGGAAGGGGTCAACCACGAGCTGATGATGATCTCAGCGTACTTTGTGCCGGGCGAACCCGGGCTGGTGTACCTGACCGGTCGCGCGGACGCGGGGGTGTCGGTGAGCCTGCTGACCAACGCCCTGGAAGCCACCGACGTGCCGGCCGTGCACGGTGGTTATGCGCCGTATCGCAAGGCGCTGCTGGAACATGGGGTGAAGCTCTACGAGTTGCGCCGCCAACCGGGTGATGGCGGCGGCAGCGGGCCACACCTGTTTCGGCGCGGCACCTACCGGGGTTCGGATTCGAGCCTGCACAGCAAGGCGATGATCTTTGATCGGGAAAAATCCTTCATCGGCTCGTTCAATTTCGACCCGCGTTCGGTGCTGTGGAACACCGAGGTGGGTGTGCTGGTGGACAGTCCTGAATTGGCGGAACACGTGCGCAACCTGGCCTTGCAGGGTATGGCGCCAGCGTTGAGTTATGAGGCGAAGTTGCAGGATGGCCAGGTGGTGTGGGTGACGGAGGATGACGGCCAACTGCATACATTGACCCGTGAGCCGGGCAGTTGGTGGCGGCGGTTCAATGCGTGGTTCGCTACTAGCGTGGGACTGGAGCGCATGCTCTAAAAACACCACCGATCCACTGTGGGAGCTGGCTTGCCTGCGATGGCGGTGAATCAGACGGTACATGTGCTGGCTGGCCCACCGCTATCGCAGGCAAGCCAGCTCCCACAGTTGACCGTATTTCAAATCAGGCTGGCTGCGTTACACCGAACGCGCCTTGGCGCAACAGCAACAACACCAAGCCGAACGCACCCGCCGCCATCAACCACGGCAACGCATGCCCACTGACCCACTGGCTCCCCGCCCCCGCGACCAACGGCCCGATCAGGCAACCGATGCCCCACAACTGCGCCACGTGGGCATTCGCCCGCACCAGCGCATCGTCGCGGTAGCGCTCGCCGATCAGGATCAGCGACAAGGTGAACAAGCCGCCAGCACTGGCACCGAACACCACCCACACCGGCCAGATCAGCGGCGTGTGCAGCAGCACCGGAATCGCCAGGCTCGACGCCAGCAACAGCACGGCGCACGCCAGGAACAGCGAGCGGCGCGGCAGGTAGTCGGCCAGTGCGCCGATGGGCAACTGCAACAGCGCATCACCCACTACCACGGTGCTGACCATCGCCAGGGCGATCTCGGCAGTGAAACCCTGTTGCAGGCAATACACCGGCAGCAGCGTCAGAATCATCGCCTCGAACGCGGCGAACAATGCCACCGCCCAGGCAATCGCCGGCAGGCTCCGACAGAAGCGCCAGAGATCGGCGAAGGTCACGCTGAACGACTCGGCAGTCGGTGCGCCGGAGCGCCCCAGCAACAGCACGGGCGCGACCACCAACAGGCCAACGCCGACCCAGAAACCGTAATCATGGTCGGTACCGATCACACCCAACAGCAATGGCCCGGACAGCTGGCTCAGGGCATAACTGCAGCCATACAACGCCACCAGCCGGCCACGCCACTGCTCGACCACCAATTGGTTGATCCAGCTTTCCCCAAGGATAAACACGATGGTCAGGATCACCCCGATCATCAGTCGCAGCACCAGCCACACCGGGTAACTGGGCAAAATCGCGAGCAAGCCGATGGACACCGCACCGGCCCACAGGCACAGGCGCATCAGGTTGGCAGTGCCCAGCCAGGAGGCCATGCGGCTGGAAATCTTCGCGCCCAGCAGTACGCCAAAGGCCGGCATCGCCGCCATCACACCGATGGCGAAGCTGCCGTAGCCCCAGCCTTCAAGGCGCAGGGACACCAGCGGCATGCTCACGCCCAGGGCCAGGCCGACGCTGAGTACCGAGGCCAGGACGGCGAAATAAGTCGCCCAACGCATTTCCACGCTCCTGTGGATAACTTTGAGAACACACAAAACAACTGTGGGAGCGGGCTTGCTCGCGAATGCGGTGTATCAGTACCAGATGAGCTGGCTGATCC
>NZ_JANLGL010000015.1:0-53674 GCF_024655625.1 Pseudomonas sp. 18.1.10 | reverse complement strand
GGCGGTGTGTCAGTCAATACATCTGTCACTGATAAACCGCATTCGCGAGCAAGCCCGCTCCCACACAAGTCCATTCCCACATTTCTAGCTGCGCTCGGCAACCTGGCCCGACTCTTGCTCTATCTCCCGATACTGCATCCCCGACCCCATGCAGTGGAGACCTTTACCTATGCCAGTCGCCCCGAATTCGCTCCTCCAGGCTGCCCCTGCGGCCAAGCCGCAAGCGCCCGCTGCCAACCCCCCGGCAGCGGCCGTGGAGCCGCGTGACAAGGGCGCCGGCTTCGCCCAGGTGTTTGCCAGCCAGGGGTCAAAACCAGTGGCAAAGGCCGACGACGCGCCGTTAAAAGCCACGCGCGACAAGCCTGCCGACGCCAATGCCAAGCAGGTGGGCAGCAACGACAAACCTGCCGCCAGCAAGCCGGCGGTTGCCGATAGCGGCAATCCTTTGCCTGCCAAGCCGGTCGCCAAGTCCGACGACAGCGCCAGCAGCGATGATGACAAACCTGTCGACCCGGCCCTGGCGCAGCAGCCTCCGGCTGATCCGGTGGTAGACCCGGCCTTGGTGGCTGCGGTCACGCCAGCGGTTGCCGTGCCCGTGCAAGCGCCGACGGTGACCGACGACAGCAAGCCCGTGGGCGCCACGCCGCTGGCGGTGACCGATGAGGTCAAGCAGCCAGCCTTCGATCCCGAGGCGGACCCCCTCGATTCCATGCCGGCCGTACGCCTGGCAATGGAGCAGGGCGGCCACGTCTCCGCCAGCAGCCAGTCGCCGCAGAAACCTGCGCCGAACCTGGACCAACCCACCGCTGCGCAAAACTTCACGGCTGGCCTGGCCAATATGGTCGACCAGCAAGCCGCCAAGGACAGCACTGACCAAGGCGGCGACAAGGCCTTCGGCAGCCTGATCGAAGACGGTCTCAAGGACTTGAAGGGCACCAGCAGCGACACCCGTGTCGATGACTTCGCCAACCGTCTGGCCGCGTTGACCCAGGCCGCCACGCCGAAAACCGCAAATGCCTTGCCACCGGCCACCAACACGCCGCTGGCCATGCATCAGAGTGGCTGGACCGAAGAAGTGGTCAACCGCGTGATGTACCTGTCCAGCGCCAACCTCAAGTCCGCCGAGATCCAGTTGCAGCCAGCGGAATTGGGGCGCCTGGACATCAAAGTCAATATGACGGCGGACCAGCAGGCCCAGGTCAGCTTCATGAGCGGCCATGCCGTGGTGCGTGAGGCACTGGAGAGCCAGTCCGGGCGCCTGCGTGAGATGTTCGCCCAACAGGGCATGGGGCAGGTGGATGTGAACGTGTCGGACCAGTCCCGTGGCCAGGAGCAGCAACAGCAGCAGAGCCAGGCGCGTGGGGTGGGTGGTGTCGGTGGGCGTGGGGGTGATAGTGACAGCGGTGCTCATGTCGAAGTGGCTGAGGCGGTTGCGCCGGTGACGTCAACGGTGATCGGCTCCAGCGCCGTCGATTACTACGCCTGATCCCCGCAGGAACGCGGTCCATGTGGGAGCTGGCTTGCCTGCGATAGCGGTGTATCAGTCAAAGATGTATCAACTGATAGATAGCTATCGCAGGCAAGCCAGCTCCCACATTAGATTTGTGGTGTGGGCTCTTCCCCAATTACCAGACAACTCTGGCATAACACTTGCTCTTGCCTTTCCGTAGATCTATGAATCCCCGAATAGTGACGGATTATTGGCATGGCGAAGAGCGACGACGCAGCAAAAGCACCCGCAGGCAAAGGCAAGCTCAAGCTTATCCTGATGATTGTCGTGGGCCTGATCCTGGCTATCGGCGCCTCCGTGGGTGGCACCTGGTACATCATGCACAGCAGTGCAAGCAAACCGGCACCGGCTGCCGAAACCGCCAGTAACGTCAAGCAACCGGCAATCTTCGAGCCGATGCTGCCGGCCTTTGTCGCCAACTTCAACCAGAACGGCCGTCAACGCTACCTGCAAGTCAGCATGACCTTGCTGGCGCGCAACCAGGCCGACCTGGATGCCCTCAAAGTGCATATGCCGGTGATCCGCAACAACCTGGTGATGCTGTTCTCCGCCCAAAGCTTCGATGCCCTGGCCACCCCGGTCGGCCAGGAAATGCTGCGCCAGAAAGTTACGGCCAGCGTGCAGGAAGTGTCCCAGAAAGAGCTCGGCAAAGTCGCAATCGAGCAGGTGCTCTTTACCAATTACGTATTGCAGTAGGATCACGACATGGCCGTGCAAGACCTGCTGTCCCAGGATGAAATCGACGCGCTGCTCCACGGTGTCGACGATGGTCTGGTGCAGACCGAAATGGCTGCCGAACCCGGCAGCGTCAAAAGTTATGACCTGACCAGCCAGGACCGCATCGTCCGTGGGCGCATGCCGACCCTGGAGATGATTAACGAGCGTTTCGCCCGCTACACGCGGATCAGCATGTTCAACATGCTGCGCCGCTCCGCGGACGTGGCGGTGGGCGGCGTGCAGGTGATGAAGTTCGGGGAATACGTGCACTCGCTGTACGTGCCCACCAGCCTCAACCTGGTCAAGATCAAGCCGCTGCGCGGCACGGCGCTGTTCATCCTCGACGCCAAGCTGGTGTTCAAGCTGGTGGACAACTTCTTCGGCGGCGACGGCCGTCACGCCAAGATCGAAGGCCGTGAATTCACCCCCACCGAACTGCGCGTAGTGCGCATGGTGCTGGAGCAAGCCTTCATCGACTTGAAGGAAGCCTGGCAGGCGATCATGGAAGTCAATTTCGAGTACATCAACTCGGAAGTGAACCCGGCCATGGCCAACATCGTCGGCCCCAGCGAAGCCATTGTGGTGTCCACCTTCCACATCGAACTCGATGGCGGTGGCGGCGACCTGCACGTGACCATGCCGTACTCGATGATCGAGCCGGTGCGCGAAATGCTCGACGCCGGCTTCCAGTCCGACCTCGACGACCAGGACGAGCGCTGGGTCAAGGCCCTGCGCGAAGACTTGCTGGATGTGGACGTGCCCCTGAGCGCCACCGTGGCCCGCCGCCAGCTGCGCCTGCGCGACATCTTGCACATGCAGCCGGGCGATGTGATCCCCGTGGAATTGCCGGAAGAAATGATCATGCGCGCCAACGGCGTGCCGTCGTTCAAGGTCAAGCTCGGTTCCCACAAGGGCAACCTGGCGTTGCAAGTGATCGAACCGATCAACCGCCGCTGAACAACTTTAATTTTTGCTGCGCCGAGGACATGTAATGGCTACCGAACACGAAAACACTTCCGCCGAAGACCAGGCCCTGGCTGACGAATGGGCAGCGGCCCTGGAAGAAACCGGCGATGTTGGCCAGGACGACATCGACGCGCTGCTGGCCGCCGACGCCGCCACCGCACCGGCCGGCAACCGCCTGCCGATGGAAGAATTCGGCAGCGTGCCGAAGAACAACGAGCCGGTGACCCTCGATGGCCCGAACCTGGATGTGATCCTCGACATCCCGGTATCGATCTCCATGGAAGTGGGCAGCACCGAAATCAACATCCGCAACCTGCTGCAACTCAACCAGGGGTCGGTGATCGAACTGGATCGCCTGGCCGGTGAGCCGCTGGACGTGCTGGTCAACGGCACCCTGATTGCCCACGGCGAAGTGGTGGTGGTCAACGAAAAGTTCGGCATCCGCCTGACCGACGTGATTAGCCCGAGCGAACGCATCAAGAAGTTGCGCTGATATGAAACGCCTGATGGTGGGACTGTTACTCGCGCTGCCATTGGGCGCCATGGCTGCCGAGCCGATTGCCCAGGCCGCCACGGCGGCGCCGGTCGGCAGCGGCCTCGGCGGCCAGTTGACGCAACTGGTGCTGGGCCTGCTCTTGGTGGTTGGCCTGATTTTCGTGCTGGCCTGGCTGATGCGCCGGGTGCAGAACGTCGGCCCGGGCAATGGCCAGGTGATCGAGCTGATCGGCTCGCGCGCCCTCGGCCCGCGTGATCGGCTGGTGCTGGTGCAAGTCGGCGAGGAGCAGATCCTGCTGGGCCTCACCCCCGGCCGCATCACCCCGCTGCATGTGCTCAAGACCCCCGTGAACGTGGATCAGGCCGAGTCCGCCACGCCAGAATTCGCCCAGCGCCTGATGGAGTTGCTGGGCAAGGATCAGAAGGATAAGAAGTAATGCGCGTTTTATTGACGCTCATGCTGTTGCTGGCGGCGCCATTGGCGTTCGCCGCCGACCCGTTGTCGATCCCGGCGATTACTCTGGGCACCAACGCGGCGGGCGCGCAGGAGTATTCGGTCAGCCTGCAGATCCTGCTGATTATGACGGCGCTGAGTTTTATCCCGGCGTTTGTCATGCTGATGACCAGCTTTACGCGGATCATCATCGTGTTCTCGATCCTGCGCCAGGCCCTGGGCTTGCAGCAGACGCCGTCGAACCAGATCCTCACCGGCATGGCCTTGTTCCTGACCCTGTTCATCATGGCGCCGGTGTTCGACAAGGTGAACCAGCAAGCCCTGCAGCCTTACCTGGCGGAAACCATCACGGCCCAGGTCGCCATCGACAAGGCCCAAGGTCCGATCAAGGACTTCATGCTGTCGCAGACCCGTTCCAGCGACCTGGAGCTGTTCATGCGCCTGTCCAAGCGCACCGACATCGCCACCCCGGACCAGGCGCCGCTGACCATCCTCGTGCCGGCGTTTGTCACCTCGGAATTGAAGACCGCATTCCAGATCGGCTTCATGATCTTTATCCCGTTCCTTATCATCGACCTGGTGGTGGCGAGCGTACTGATGGCCATGGGCATGATGATGCTGTCGCCGCTCATCATCTCGTTGCCGTTCAAGATCATGCTGTTTGTGCTGGTGGACGGTTGGGCGCTGATTATCGGCACCCTGGCCGGCAGTTTCGGCGGGGTATAGCGCGATGACTCCAGAAGTAGCCGTCGACCTATTCCGTGAAGCACTGTGGCTGACCACCATGATGGTTGCCGTGCTGGTGGTGCCGAGCCTGTTGGTGGGCCTGCTGGTGGCGATGTTCCAGGCCGCGACGCAGATCAACGAACAGACCTTGAGCTTCCTGCCGCGCCTGCTGGTGATGCTGATTACCCTGATCGTCGCCGGCCCGTGGCTCGTGCAGACGTTCATGGAATACATCCTGCAGTTGTACGGCAGTATTCCGCAGTTGATCGGCTGACCTGATGCAGTCCGTACTGGCCTTGACCGACACCCAGATCAGCACCTGGGTGGCGTCCTTCATCCTGCCGATGTTTCGGGTCATGGCGGTGCTGATGACCATGCCGGTGTTTGGCACGACCCTGGTGCCCAAGCGCATCCGCCTGTATTTCGCCTTTGCCATCACCGTGGTGATCGTGCCCGGCCTGCCGCCGATGCCACCGGTGAATGCGCTGGACCTCAGTGCGCTGTTGCTGATTGCCGAGCAGATCCTGATCGGCGCGATCCTGGGTTTTTCGCTGACCCTGTTCTTCCAGGCCTTTGTGATCGCCGGGCAAATCATCTCGATCCAGATGGGCATGGGCTTTGCGTCCATGGTCGACCCTACCAACGGCGTGTCGGTGGCGGTGATCGGGCAGTTCCTGACCATGCTGGTGACCTTGCTGTTCCTGGCCATGAACGGCCATCTGGTGGCGTTCGAGGTGATGACCGAGAGTTTCACCACGCTGCCGGTGGGCTCGGGGCTGGTGGTCAATCATTTCTGGGAACTGGTCGGGCGCCTCAGTTGGGTGCTGGGCGCATCGCTGTTGCTGGTGTTGCCGGCGATCACCGCGTTGCTGGTGGTCAACATCGCGTTTGGCGTGATGACCCGGGCGGCGCCGCAATTGAACATCTTCTCCATCGGTTTCCCGTTGACCCTGGTGTTGGGCATGGGGATTTTCTGGGTCGGCATGGCCGACATTCTCAATCAGTATCAACCGCTGGCGTCCGACGCCTTGCAGTTCTTACGTGATCTGGCACGGGCGCGCTGAACCATGGCCGAGAGCGAGAGTGGTCAGGACAAGACCGAAGATCCCACGGAGAAACGCAAAAAAGACTCCCGGGAAAAGGGCGAGATTGCTCGCTCCAAAGAGCTGAATACCGTAGCGACCATGATGGCCGGCGCGGGTGCCTTGCTCATCTACGGCGGTGGCCTGGCGCTGGACCTGATGGAGTTGATGAAGCACAACTTCACCTTGCCCCGTGAGGTATTGCTCAGCCCCGGCGCCATGGGCCAATACCTGCTGCACTCCGGCAAGATCGCGATTCTGGCGGTGCAGCCGGTGTTGATTACCTTGCTACTGGCCGCATTGATCGGCCCTGTGGCCCTCGGCGGCTGGCTATTTGCCGCCGGTAGCATGGCGCCCAAGTTCAGCCGTATGAACCCAGGCGCCGGGCTCAAGCGCATGTTCTCCGCCAAGGCTTTGGTGGAACTGCTCAAGGCCTTGGCCAAGTTCATCGTGATTCTGTTTGTGGCGCTGATGGTGCTGTCATCCGACATCGACGACCTGCTGCGCATCGCCCATGAACCGCTGGAGTCGGCGATCATCCACAGCGTGCAGGTGGTGGGCTGGAGCGCGCTGTGGATGGCGGCCGGGCTTATCATCATTGCCGCCGTGGATGCGCCGATCCAGCTGTGGGAAAGCCACAAGAAACTGCTGATGACCAAGCAGGAAGTGCGCGACGAACACAAGGATCAAGAGGGGCGCCCCGAGGTCAAGCAGCGCATTCGCCAGCTGCAGCGGGAAATGTCCCAGCGCAAGATGATGGCCTCGGTGCCCGATGCCGACGTGGTCATCACCAACCCGACTCACTACGCCGTGGCGCTCAAGTACGACCCGGAGAAGGGCGGCGCGCCGATGTTGCTGGCCAAGGGCAGCGACTTTACGGCGTTGAAGATCCGCGAAATCGCAGTGGCCAACGACATCCTGCTGCTGGAGTCGCCGGCGTTGGCGCGGTCGATTTTCTACTCCACCGACCTCGACCAGGAAATCCCCGCCGGGCTGTACCTGGCGGTGGCCCAGGTGCTGGCGTATGTCTATCAGATCCGCCAATACCGCGCGGGCAAGGGCAAGCGGCCGGATCCGCTCAAAGACTTGCCGATTCCGCCGGAATTGCGTCGGGATTCCTGATTGCTAGGGTTGGCCTGGTGTCGTTCGTACCGTCAGTCTCGGTTCTTCGCTACGGTGCGCAACCCAGACAACTGCGTTATTCAATTGCGTTTTGATTCCTCGCAACAGTGTTGCTCCTGTGTCCAAGGTGCGCACGTGTTTTAGCGTGGCTGTGCTGAACACGCCGACCCGGCTGTCCGAGCTCAGGACGTACAGCCACTTTCCGTCGTGGCTCACGGCGAGGTGGGTTGGGGGCCACTCGACGATCAGTTCGCAAAGCCATTGGTGCGACAGTGTATCGATCACATTGATTCGTCGCGTGTGGTGCTGGGCAACAAACAACAGGCTGCCGTCATGGCTTATGGCGATATACCCGCGTTCGCCGTTGATCGGGATATGTATCACTTCGCGGGTGAGGGTGTTGACGGCGTAGACACCATTGTCTTTTCCCTGCAAGCCAGCGCAGAGGATGTAGTCATAAGGGTGGGTTGGATGGCTGGCGATACCTTCCGGGTTTTTCCCTATGTGGATTTTATCCACCAGGGTTTGTGTCGCGCTGTTGATGATCAGCAGTGCGCCGTCGGCGTTGTCACGGCTCTCTCGTGCCGCCACGTGCAGGCGCAGACCATCCTGGCTGACGTGCATCCCGCCAGAAAGCACGCCGATTTCGTAGCCGCGCTCGACGGTGTGCTGTTGAGTGTCGACCACTTGGATTGCTGAGCCAAGCAATCCCCGGGCATAGAGGAACCTTCCGTCATGGCTGGTACCGGCGACCTCGGGCGCGCGTACAAAATCGTACTGGTGGACAACCGCGCCTCGCGTGGTATCCACGACCAGTACGTCCTCTTCGCGTGTCACATACAGGAGTCGGTTATCCCGACTCAGGGCCAAGCCGCCTTCGCCGTTCAACAGGCGAAGTTGCTCGTAAGGCGTGCTGATGGTTTGCCAGCCAGGGGGGCGAGGTGTCATTGGGTGGGCCTTGGAAGTGTTTGAGCCAACAATGAGCGTGTCGTCCCTGTTCTTTCTACTGTCAACTTTCACAGGGTGCGTTCCGCGTATCGAAGCGATACCCGTATCTGTGGGCGTGGGCTGCTCCAGGACTATGCCACTCGTCTGAAAGGTCGCGAGACCTGTCAACTCTGACAGTAGCCAGCTTGCCCTTCTCGCGGTTCCATGGCCCTAGAGACACCACGCAGGAAGCAGAGAGATAACAATGAAGTGGGCCACGGGAACGGTCAGATCTTACAGCCGCGAGACGGGGGAGGGTGTGATAGCAATGGATGGCGGGGGCGAGCAGGTGCAGGTGGACTTCATCAGCTCGGACGGGATTCTGCTCTACGAAGGGCTGCGGGTGAGGTTTACAAGGATCCACCGGCCCCAGGGCGTATTCGCGGCCTACATCACACTTATCTCGAGTTGTTAAATGAGAAGTCGGGAGAACGGCAATGGCAACAGGCACGGTGAAGTGGTTTAACGCGGAGAAGGGGTATGGGTTTATCAAGCCGGACGACGGGTCGCCGGATGTGTTTGTCCACTTCTCCGCGATAGCAAGTGATGGTTTCAAAACCCTCGAAGAGGGCAAGAAAGTCGAGTACGGCACCGAGCAGGGCCAAAAAGGCCCACAGGCTGTGAACGTCCGCGCCCTCTAGGCCTTTTCCTCTATCTCAAGCCGAACACGGTCAATTGTGGGAGCGGGCTTGCTCGCGAAAGCGGAATGTCAGGCACTGCATGTGCTGGCTGATCCGCCGCCTTCGCGAGCAAGCCCGCTCCCACAGGTAGGTGGGGGTTTCAGCGCGATCTGTCCTTTGAAGCAAAAGTTGGAAGGCTTCTTGCAATACCGCCTCCGAGACGCCTTCTGGCGTCAAAACTTTGCTTCAAGGGACACGAGGAATACCGGTGGTAGATCGCTCTCAAATGTTCAGCACGGCCCGTGGCACCCTGACTGACCTGTCGCGGGGCAATCTGGGTGTGCCGTTGTTGTTGCTGGTGATGCTGGCAATGATGATGTTGCCGATGCCGCCGTTCCTTTTGGACGTGTTCTTCACTTTCAACATTGCCCTGTCCGTCGTGGTGCTGCTGGTCTGCGTGTACGCCTTGCGGCCGCTGGACTTCGCGGTGTTCCCGACCATTCTGCTGGTGGCGACCCTGCTGCGGCTGGCGCTCAACGTAGCCTCGACCCGGGTGGTGATGCTGCACGGCCAGGACGGCCACGCCGCCGCCGGTAAGGTGATCCAGGCCTTCGGCGAGGTGGTGATCGGCGGTAACTACGTGGTCGGTATCGTGGTGTTCGCGATCCTGATGATTATCAACTTCGTCGTGGTGACCAAGGGCGCCGGGCGGATTTCCGAGGTGAGCGCGCGGTTCACCCTCGACGCCATGCCCGGCAAGCAGATGGCCATCGACGCCGACCTCAATGCCGGCCTGATCGACCAGAACCAAGCCAAGTCCCGCCGTGCCGAAGTGGCCCAGGAAGCCGAGTTTTACGGCTCCATGGACGGTGCCAGCAAATTCGTACGCGGTGACGCCATCGCCGGCCTGCTGATCCTGTTCATCAACCTGATTGGCGGCATGGCCGTCGGTATCTTCCAGCACGGCATGACCTTCGGCGATGCCGGTCGGGTGTATGCCTTGCTGACCATCGGTGACGGTTTAGTGGCGCAATTGCCATCACTGTTGTTATCTACAGCTGCGGCGATCATGGTGACCCGTGCTTCGGGCTCCGAAGACATGGGCAAGCAGATCAGCCGGCAGATGTTTGCCTCGCCCAAGGCCCTGGCCGTGGCGGCGGGCATCATGGCGATCATGGGTATCGTGCCGGGCATGCCCCATGTGTCGTTCCTGAGTATGGCGGCCCTGGCGGGCGGTGCGGCGTACCTGTTCTGGAAAAAGCAGAACGCCGTCAAAGTGCAAGCCCTGCAAGAAGTCGCCCGTCAGCAGGAACTGCTGCCATCCCCGGCCCGCGCCTCGGAAACCAAGGAGCTGGGCTGGGACGACGTGACCCCGATCGACATGATCGGCCTGGAAGTCGGCTACCGCCTGATTCCGCTGGTGGACCGCAACCAGGGCGGCCAACTGCTCGCGCGGATCAAGGGCGTGCGCAAGAAGCTGTCCCAGGACCTCGGCTTCCTGATGCCCACCGTGCACATCCGCGACAACCTCGACCTGGCTCCAAGTGCCTACCGCCTGACCCTGATGGGCGTGATCCTGGCCGAAGCCGAGATCTACCCGGACCGCGAACTGGCGATCAACCCCGGCCAGGTCTTCGGCACGCTCAACGGCATAACCGCCAAAGATCCGGCTTTTGGCCTGGAAGCGGTGTGGATCGAAATCAGCCAGCGCAGCCAGGCGCAGTCCCTCGGCTACACCGTGGTCGACGCCAGCACGGTGGTCGCCACGCACCTCAATCAGATCCTCTACAAGCACTCCCACGAGCTGATCGGCCACGAGGAAGTCCAGCAATTGATGGGCTTGCTGGCCAAAGCCTCGCCCAAACTCGCCGAAGAGCTGGTGCCGGGCGTGTTGTCGCTGTCGCAATTGCTCAAGGTGTTGCAGGCGCTGTTGTCCGAACAAGTGCCGGTGCGCGACATCCGCAGCATTGCCGAGGCCATCGCCAACAATGCCGCCAAGAGTCAAGATACTGCCGCGCTGGTGGCGGCGGTGCGGGTCGGATTGTCCCGCGCAATCGTGCAAAGCATTGTAGGCACTGAGTCTGAGCTGCCTGTAATCACCTTGGAACCAAGGTTGGAACAAATATTGCTCAATAGTATCCAGAAGGCAGGACAAGGCCAGGAAGAGGGCGTTCTGCTGGAGCCAAGCATGGCTGAAAAACTGCAGCGTTCGTTGATCGACGCCGCACAGCGCCAGGAAATGCAGGGCCATCCAGTGATTCTGCTGGTGGCAGGCCCCGTCCGGGCGATGCTGTCGCGGTTTGGACGCCTGGCAGTGCCGAATTTGCACGTTTTGGCTTATCAGGAAATTCCTGACAACAAGCAAGTGACTATCGTCGCGACAGTAGGGCCCAACGGCTGAGGTAGTGGGTTATGCAAGTGAAGCGTTTTTTCGCCGCCGATATGCGTCAGGCCATGAAACTGGTACGTGATGAGCTGGGCGCCGATGCCGCGATTATCGGTAACCGTCGGATTGCCGGCGGTGTCGAGCTGACGGCTGCCCTGGATTACACCCCCCAGGCCCTGGCTCCACGTGTGCCGAACATGGAACTCGAAGACGAGCTGCGCAAGACCGCCTCGCGCATCGTCTCGGCCCAGGCTGAGCTGAGCATGCGTGGCGACAGCGATGCCACCACCAATCGCCAGCTGTTCGCCGGCCTGCCGCTGACCGCTGCCGAGCCGCTGGTCGAGCCGACGTTGACCGAACCGCCGCGTCCCGCAGCGCCAGCCCCGGCCGCCGCGGTTGACCAGCGTGTGTTCGACTCGATGCGCTTTGAACTCAACGGCCTGCGTGAGCTGCTGGAAGTGCAGCTGGGCTCCCTGGCGTGGACGCAGCTGCAAGGCAGCAAGCCGGCCCAGGCCAACCTCTGGCGTCGCCTGCAACGCATCGGCCTGTCCGGCCCGTTGTCCCGCGACCTGCTGGCACTGACCACCGAAATCGAAGAGCCGCGCCAGGCCTGGCGCATGTTGCTGGCGCACCTGGCGCGGATGATCGTCACCCCGGAAATAGAACCCCTGGAAGAGGGCGGCGTGATCGCCATGGTCGGCCCTGCCGGCATGGGCAAGACCACCACCCTGGCCAAGCTGGCGGCGCGTTATGTGCTCAAGTACGGCGCGCAGAATATCGCGCTGGTGAGCATGGACAGCTACCGCATCGGTGCCCAGGAACAGCTCAAGACCCTGGGGCGCATCCTCAATGTGTCGGTGACCCACGTCGACCCGGGCCAGTCCCTGGCCAACGCCCTCGATCCGCTGCTGCGCAAGCGCGTGGTGCTGATCGACACGGCCGGCCTGCAAGCCAGCGACCCGGCATTGCGCATGCAACTGGAAAGCCTGGCCGGGCGTGGCATCAAATCGAAAAATTACCTGGTGCTTGCAACCACCAGCCAGAAACAGGTTCTTACCGCTGCGTATCACAGCTACAAGCGTTGCGGGCTGGCCGGTTGCATCCTGACTAAACTGGATGAGACGGCAAGCCTGGGCGAAGTGTTGAGCCTGGCTATCAGCCATGAACTGCCGGTCGCCTACCTGACCGACGGGCCGCGGATTCCAGATGATCTGCATCTGCCGCGCCGTCATCAGTTGGTCAGCCGGGCAGTCAGCGTACAAATGCAAGAAGAGCCTAGCGAGGAAGCGATGGCCGATATGTTCGCTGACCTCTATCACAACCCGGCAAAGCGGGTGGGTTGAGGCAGTACGAACACCGTGAAATGTACCTACATCGATGGTCTGCAAGCGATTCACGCGGCCAAGCCATGTAGCCTGCGTCTAAGCAAGACAAGGTAAAGAAATAAAATGGGCAGCATGCATCCCGTACAGGTGATCGCGGTGACCGGCGGCAAAGGTGGCGTCGGGAAAACTAACGTGTCAGTGAATTTGTCCCTGGCCCTGGCAGAGCTTGGCCGTCGCGTCATGCTGCTGGATGCTGACCTGGGGCTGGCGAACGTCGACGTTCTGCTGGGGCTGACGCCCAAACACACCCTTGCCGATGTGATCGAGGGCCGCTGTGAGCTGCGCGACGTGCTGCTGCAGGGGCCTGGCGGGATTCGCATCGTGCCGGCCGCCTCGGGCACCCAGAGCATGGTGCACCTGAGCCCGGCGCAGCATGCCGGCCTGATCCAGGCATTCAGTGATATCGGCGACAACCTCGACGTGCTGGTGATCGACACCGCCGCCGGGATCGGCGAGTCCGTGGTCAGCTTTGTGCGCGCCGCGCAGGAAGTCTTGCTGGTGGTCTGCGATGAACCCACCTCGATCACCGACGCCTACGCCCTGATAAAGCTGCTCAACCGCGACTACGGCATGAACCGCTTCCGCGTCCTGGCCAACATGGCCCAGAGCCCGCAAGAGGGCCGCAACCTGTTCGCCAAGTTGACCAAGGTCACGGATCGCTTCCTCGATGTCGCCTTACAATACGTCGGCGCAGTTCCCTATGACGAGTGTGTGCGCAAGGCCGTGCAAAAGCAGCGTGCGGTCTATGAAGCGTTCCCTCGTTCGAAGTGCGCACTGGCGTTCAAGGCTATTGCCCAGAAGGTCGATACTTGGCCGTTGCCCGCCAACCCGCGGGGGCATCTGGAGTTTTTCGTCGAGCGATTGGTGCATCAGACGAGCGCAGGACCGGTGCTATGACAGCCAGCGGCTACAACCTTTACAAGAAGTCGGCACGTGACAGCCAAGGCGAATTGATCGAGCGCTATGCGCCACTGGTCAAGCGCATCGCCTATCACCTGCTGGCGCGTTTGCCCGCGAGTGTGCAGGTTGAAGACTTGATCCAGGCCGGCATGATCGGCCTGCTCGAAGTCTCGACCAAATACGATGCGAGCAAGGGTGCGAGTTTCGAGACGTATGCGGGTATCCGCATCCGGGGGGCGATGCTCGATGAAGTGCGTAAAGGGGATTGGGCGCCGCGTTCGGTACACCGCAATACACGCATGGTCAGTGACGCAATTCGTGCAATTGAAGCAAAAACCGGCCGCGACGCTAAAGATCACGAAGTTGCGGCCGAACTCCAATTGAGTCTCGACGATTACTACGGGATTTTGAACGATACCTTGGGCAGCCGCCTGTTCAGTTTCGACGACCTGCTACAGGACGGCGAACACGAGGGGCTGCATGAGGACGGCGCAAGTGCACATCTTGAGCCGTCGCGTGACCTGGAAGACGAACGTTTCCAGGGCGCGTTGGCGGACGCGATTGCCAATTTGCCGGAGCGTGAGCGACTGGTGTTGGCGCTGTACTACGACGAAGAGCTGAACCTCAAGGAAATCGGTGAGGTCCTGGGGGTCAGCGAGTCGCGTGTCAGCCAGCTGCATAGCCAGTGCGCAGCCCGCTTGCGGGGGCGATTGGGAGAGTGGCGCGCGCGCTGACAGGCGGTGTGGGGACACTGCAGACGAACCCGTGAAGGCCTCAGGCCTTTGCGGGTTTGTACCGTGGTGCCCTGGGCAGTCCTTTTTGTGTAACGCCTGTTGATTGAAATGGCGCGTCCAGGTGCTGGGCGCGTTTAAGACTGCTTGGAGGTCGAATTGGACAAGAACATGAAAATCCTCATCGTTGATGACTTCTCAACGATGCGGCGGATCATTAAAAACCTGTTGCGTGACCTTGGGTTCACAAACACGGTCGAGGCGGATGACGGCATTACGGCGATTCCGATCCTCAACAGCGGGAGCATCGACTTTCTGGTAACCGACTGGAACATGCCGGGCATGACCGGTATCGACCTGCTGCGCCATGTGCGTGCGGACGAAAAATTGCGCAGCTTGCCGGTGTTGATGGTGACCGCCGAAGCCAAGCGTGAACAGATCATCGAAGCCGCCCAAGCCGGGGTCAACGGTTACGTGGTCAAGCCTTTCACGGCATTGGCGCTGAAAGAGAAGATCGAGAAAATCTTCGAACGCATCCACGGCTAATGCCATCGCGGGGGAGCTATGGAGCATAAAGAAACAACCCAGGGAGACTTCGAGTCGACCCTGAAGAAGCATGCTCACCAGTTGGTCGACAGCCTTGAAAAAGGCCAGTTCGGCGACGCGGTGCAGTTGATCCATGAGCTCAACCAGACCCGTGACCGCGGCCTGTACCAGGAAGTGGGCAAGCTCACACGCGAGCTGCACAGTGCGATCGTCAATTTCCAGATTGACCCGCACATGCCCCAGGCCGAAGAAATCTCGCAGATCACCGATGCCACCGAACGCCTGTCCTATGTGGTCAGGCTGACTGAGGCGGCGGCCAACCGCACCATGGACCTGGTGGAAAACGCCACGCCCCTGGTCAATGGCATGGCCACCGAAGCCCAGGCCTTGGGCCACGACTGGGGCCGCTTCATGCGCCGCGAAGTCGGGGCGGAAGAGTTTCGTGAACTGGCGCGTCGGGTCGAAGGTTTCCTGTCACGCAGCGAGCAGGAAAACCGCACGGTTTCCAGCAACCTCAATGACATTCTGCTGGCCCAGGATTACCAGGACCTCACCGGTCAGGTCATCAAGCGCGTGACCCAATTGGTCACCGAAGTGGAAAGCAATTTGCTCAAATTGGTGCTCATGGCAGGCCAGGTTGACCGTTTTGCCGGCATCGAACATGACCGCGAAGCGATCCTCTCGGAAAAAGATCCACAAAAACATCTCGCCAAGGGTGAAGGTCCGCAGATTCATGCCGATAAACGTGAAGACGTTGTATCGGGTCAAGATGATGTTGATGACCTGTTATCCAGTTTAGGCTTCTAAGGAGCACCCACATGAGCTTCGGCGCCGATGAAGAAATCCTTCAGGATTTCCTTGTAGAGGCCGGCGAAATTTTAGAGCAGTTGTCCGAGCAACTGGTCGAGCTGGAAAGCCGACCGGATGATGCGAACCTGCTCAATGCAATTTTTCGCGGTTTTCACACTGTAAAAGGGGGCGCCGGCTTCCTCCAGCTCCATGAGCTGGTGGAGTGCTGCCACATCGCCGAGAACGTGTTCGACATCCTGCGCAAGGGTGAGCGTCACGTTGATTCGGAATTGATGGACGTGATTCTCGAAGCACTGGATGCGGTCAACGGCATGTTCAGCGAGGTGCGCGAACGTGCGCCGATCACTGCCGCCACCCCGGAACTGCTGGCCGCCCTGGCGCGCCTGGCAGAACCGGCCGACACTTCGGCTGCGCCTGTCGCAGAAGCGGCGCCGGAGCCGGTGGTTGAGGCCGAGGCGGATGTCACGGACAGCGAGTTCGAACAACTGCTCAACTCCCTCAACGCGGTCAAGGCTGAAGCCGAAGCACCGGTGGCAGCGGTTGCCGCGCCGACGGGCGAAGACATCACCGACGCCGAATTCGAATCGTTGCTCGATCAACTGCACGGCAAAGGCCAGTTCGCTGCCGACGCCGTTGCGCCTGCCGCTGCTGTCGAGGCGCCTGCCGCGGCTGCCAGCACCGACATCACCGACGATGAATTCGAAGCGTTGCTCGACCAACTGCACGGCAAGGGCACGTTCGTGGCCGACGCCTTGCCGGAAGTCGCCGCAGCGGCGCCAACGGCAGCCGCTGCACCGGCTGCTGACGGGCTGATTTCCGATCACGAATTCGAGTCCCTGCTGGACGAGTTGCACGGCAAAGGCAAGTTCACCGAAGTCGGGGCCTCGGCCTCGGCTGCGGTCGCAACCCCCGCGCCAGTGGCCGCCAAGGCACCGGCACCGGTGGCGGCCAAACCCGCTCCGGCGCCTGCCGCAGCAGCCCCTGCCCGTGCTGCGGCCCCGGCAGCGGCCGCCGCAGAAAAGCCTGCCAGTGAAGCCGAAACCACCGTTCGGGTTGATACCGCACGCCTGGACGACATCATGAACATGGTCGGCGAACTGGTCCTGGTGCGTAACCGCCTGGTGCGCCTGGGCCTGAGCAGCGGCGACGAAGCCATGCAAAAGGCCGTGTCGAACCTCGACGTGGTGACTGCCGACCTGCAAACCGCCGTGATGAAAACGCGGATGCAGCCGATCAAGAAAGTCTTCGGCCGCTTCCCGCGCCTGGTTCGCGACCTCGCGCGCCAGTTGAAGAAAGAGATCAACCTGGAACTGGTGGGTGAAGAAACCGACCTCGACAAAAACCTTGTCGAGGCCCTGGCCGACCCGCTGGTCCACTTGGTGCGCAACGCCGTCGACCACGGCGTCGAAACCCCGGAAGAACGCGAAGCCTCGGGCAAGTCCCGCAACGGCAAGGTGATCCTGGCGGCCGAGCAAGAGGGCGACCATATCCTGCTGTCGATCACCGATGACGGCAAAGGCATGGACCCGGCGATCCTGCGCAATATTGCGGTCAAGCGTGGCGTGATGGACAAGGACGCCGCCGACCGCCTGACCGACACCGAGTGCTACAACCTGATCTTCGCCCCGGGTTTCTCGACCAAGACCGAGATCTCCGACGTGTCCGGCCGTGGCGTCGGCATGGACGTGGTGAAGACCAAGATCAGCCAGCTCAACGGCTCGATCAATATCTACTCGACCAAGGGCCAGGGCTCGAAGATCGTCATCAAGGTGCCGTTGACCTTGGCGATCATGCCAACCCTGATGGTGATGCTGGGCAACCAGGCGTTCGCCTTCCCGCTGGTCAACGTCAACGAAATCTTCCACCTCGACCTGTCGCGCACCAACGTGGTGGACGGCCAGGAAGTGGTGATCGTGCGCGACAAGGCGTTGCCACTGTTCTACCTCAAGCGCTGGCTGGTGGCATCGGCCAAGCATGAAGAGCAGCGCGAAGGCCATGTGGTGATCCTCTCCGTGGGCACCCAGCGGATCGGCTTTGTCGTCGATCAACTGGTTGGCCAGGAAGAAGTGGTCATCAAGCCTTTGGGCAAAATGCTGCAGGGAACCCCGGGCATGTCGGGCGCGACCATCACCGGTGACGGTCGGATCGCGCTGATTCTCGATGTTCCGAGCATGCTCAAGCGTTACGCCGCTCGGCGTATTTGATTCTGGTGGGGCAGGGCGGTTTGCCCGCCCCGCCTAACGGAGTGTTTATGGCAGTCAAGGTCCTGGTGGTGGACGATTCGGGTTTCTTCCGCCGCCGCGTCTCGGAAATTCTTTCCGCCGATCCAAGCATCCAGGTGGTCGGCACGGCCACCAACGGCAAAGAGGCGATCGATCAAGCCATTGCGTTGAAGCCTGACGTCATCACCATGGACTACGAGATGCCGATGATGGATGGCATCACCGCAGTCCGCCACATCATGCAACGCTGCCCCACCCCGGTCTTGATGTTCTCCTCGCTGACCCACGAAGGCGCCCGGGTAACCCTGGATGCGCTGGACGCTGGCGCGGTGGATTTCCTGCCGAAGAATTTCGAAGACATCTCGCGCAACCCCGAGAAGGTCAAGCAACTGTTGTGCGAGAAAGTCCACAGCATTTCCCGCAGTAACCGTCGCAGCCTGTTCAGCGCCCCCGCGCCGGCACCGGTTGCAGCGGCGCCTGCGCCGACATCGTCGTCGTTCGGTCGCCCGGCCCCTGCGCCGGTGGCTCGGCCTGCGCCAGCCGCCGCCCCGGTTCGCGCCGCTGCGCCAAGCGCGCACTCGCCGGCGCCCAAGCGCAAAGCCTACAAGCTGGTCGCCATTGGTACGTCCACCGGCGGCCCGGTGGCCCTGCAACGGGTGTTGACGCAATTGCCGGCGAACTTCCCGGCGCCGATCGTGCTGATCCAGCACATGCCCGCCGCGTTCACCAAGGCCTTCGCCGAACGCCTCGACAAGCTGTGCCGCATCAGCGTCAAGGAAGCCGAGGATGGCGACATCCTGCGCCCTGGCCTGGCGCTGCTGGCCCCGGGTGGCAAGCAGATGATGGTGGATGGCCGTGGCGCGATCAAAATCCTGCCGGGCGATGAGCGCCTGAACTACAAGCCGTGCGTGGATATCACCTTCGGTTCGGCAGCCAAGTCCTACGGCGACAAAGTTCTGGCGGTGGTGCTCACCGGCATGGGCGCCGACGGCCGCGAAGGCGCGCGCCTGCTCAAGCAGGGCGGCAGCGCGATCTGGGCCCAGGACGAAGCCAGCTGCGTGATCTATGGCATGCCCATGGCCATCGTCAAGGCTGAACTGGCCGACGCCATCTACAGCCTGGACGACATCGGCAAGCATCTGGTGGAGGCCTGCCTCTAATGGATGTGTTGAGCCTGATCGGCATCATCATGGCGTTTGTCGCGATTATCGGCGGCAACTACCTCGAAGGCGGCCACCTCGGTGCGCTCGCCAACGGCCCGGCCGCGTTGATCGTGATCGGCGGCACCGTCGGCGCGGCGTTGTTGCAGTCGCCGTTGAGCTCGTTCAAGCGCGCCATGCAGATTCTGGTATGGATCATCTTCCCGCCGCGCGTCGACCTGGCCGGCGGCATTGATCGCGTGGTCAACTGGAGCCTCACCGCCCGCAAGGAAGGCCTGCTGGGCCTCGAAGGCGTGGCCGATGCCGAGCCCGACAGCTACGCGCGCAAAGGCCTGCAATTGCTGGTGGACGGCGCCGAGCCGGAAGCGATCCGCAGCATCCTCGAAGTGGATTTCTACACCCAGGAAAGCCGCGATATCAACGCCGCCAAAGTCTTTGAAAGCATGGGCGGCTACGCGCCGACCATCGGCATCATCGGTGCGGTGATGGGCCTGATCCACGTGATGGGCAACCTCGCCGACCCTTCGCAACTGGGCAGCGGCATTGCCGTGGCATTCGTCGCCACCATCTACGGCGTGGCCAGTGCCAACCTGGTGCTGTTGCCGGTGGCCAGCAAGCTCAAGTCGATTGCCCAGCGCCAGTCGCGTTACCGCGAAATGTTGCTGGAAGGCATCCTGTCGATTGCCGAGGGCGAGAACCCGCGCTCCATCGAATTGAAGCTCCAGGGCTTCATGGACTGATGGGAGGTCATGATTGTGAGCCGTCGCCGTCGCGAGCCTGAAGAGCACGTCAACCATGAACGCTGGCTGGTGTCCTACGCGGACTTCATCACCTTGCTGTTCGCGTTTTTCGTGGTGATGTACTCCATCTCGTCGATCAACGAAGGCAAGTACAAAGTCATTTCCCAGGCGCTGATCGGCGTGTTCAACGACGCCGATCGCTCGCTCAAGCCGATTCCCATCGGTGAAGAGCGGCCCAAGACCGTGACCCCGGCCAAGCCGCTGGTCAACGACAGCGACGAAACCGCGGCCGGCGTCGGCGGCACCAGCGACCCGCTGAAAAGCATCGCCGACGACATCAGCGCTGCCTTTGGCGACTTGATTAGCTCCAACCAGATGACCGTGCGCGGCAATGAGTTGTGGGTCGAGATCGAGCTCAATTCCAGCCTGCTGTTCGCCAGTGCCGATGCGCTGCCCAGCGACCAGGCGTTCACCATCATCGACAAGGTCGCGGGCATCCTCAAGCCGTTCGAGAACCCGATCCACGTCGAAGGCTTCACTGACAACTTCCCCATCAGCACCGCGCAGTACCCGACCAACTGGGAGCTGTCGTCGGCGCGCGCATCGAGCATCGTGCGCATGCTCGCAATGCAGGGCGTGAACCCCGGGCGCCTGGCGTCGGTGGGTTATGGCGAATTCCAGCCGGTGGCGAACAACGCCACGGTAGAAGGGCGCGCGAAGAACCGCAGGGTGGTCCTGGTGGTGTCGCGCAACCTCGATGTGCGCCGCAGCCTGACCGGCACCGGCACGGCCAATGCAACACCGGACGCGGCCTTGAAGCGCGCTGGCACACAAACTGCACCGGCAGTGGTAACGCCGCCGGTTCGGCAGAGCTCCGTCAATTCTCCGTCACCGGCTCAATAACCTATGCAATGTCTCGGTCGCGCCTGTGCCCACCGGGAGGAACCAACTGAATGAGAGTCTGGGCAGTTGCCAATCAAAAAGGTGGGGTCGGCAAGACCACCACCTCCATCGCCCTCGCTGGCTTGCTGGCCGAGGCGGGCAAGCGTGTGGTCGTGGTCGACCTCGACCCCCACGGCTCGATGACCAGCTATTTCGGCTACGACCCGGATGCGCTGGAACACAGCTGCTACGACCTGTTCCTGCACAAGGGCAGCGTGCCGACCGACCTGCCGGGGCAACTGCTGTTGCCCACCAGCAACGAGAACATTTCCCTGCTGCCGTCCAGCACCGCGCTGGCCACCCTTGAGCGCCAGTCGCCAGGGCAGAGCGGCCTGGGCCTGGTGATCGCCAAGACCCTGGCGCAGCTGTGGCAGGACTTCGACTACGCCATCATCGACAGCCCGCCGTTGCTCGGCGTGCTGATGGTCAACGCGTTGGCGGCCAGCCAGCAATTGGTGATCCCGGTGCAGACCGAGCACCTCGCGGTCAAAGGCCTGGAACGCATGGTCAGTACCCTGGCGATGATTAACCGCTCGCGCAAACAGGCGCTGCCGTTCAGCATCGTGCCGACCCTGTTCGACCGCCGCACCCAAGCGTCCCTCGGCACCCTGCGCGTACTGCGCGATGCCTACCCGGAGACGATCTGGAACGGCTACATCCCGGTGGACACGCGCCTGCGTGACGCCAGCCGCGCCGGCCTCACGCCGTCGCAGTTCGACGGCAAGAGCCGTGGCGTCATGGCCTACCGCGCGCTGCTCAAGCACCTGCTGTCCCAGCAGCTTGTGGCGCAGGTGGCTTGATGAACCGTCCCGTCGAATTCAAGACCCGGCCGCAACTGGCATTGGAATCCTACCTGGATGCCTTGCTGCAGGACGCGACCGCCGAAGAGTTGCCCGAGCCGATACTGGTACTTGAGCCCGCCATTGAGCCGCCAGCCGCACTGGATGAGTTCCAGCTGGCGGTGCTCGAAGAACAAGCCCGCGATGCCCAGGTGGTGGTGCCGATCACGCCGGTCGTGGTGGTCCCCGTTGCCCCTGTCGTGGTCGCGCCGGTGGTGGAAGTCCATCTGCCGCCAAGCATCACACCGCCGCCGGTCACCCCTGATGGTCGCCCGAGCTGGGCCGCCGAGCCGTTCGAATGCCTGCTGTTCGACGTCGCCGGCTTGACCCTGGCAGTGCCGCTGGTGTGCCTGGGCTCGATCTATTCCCTGGAAGGCCAGGAGCTGACGCCGCTGTTCGGGCAACCGGAGTGGTTCCTCGGCATCCTGCCCAGCCAGGCCGGCAACCTGAAAGTCCTCGACACCGCGCGCTGGGTGATGCCCGACCGCTACCGCGACGACTTCCGCCAGGGCCTGCAATACGTGATCTCGGTGCAGGGCTACGAGTGGGGGCTGGCGGTGCATCAAGTCAGCCGCTCGTTGCGCCTGGACCCGAACGAAATCAAATGGCGCAGCCACCGGGGCCAGCGGCCTTGGCTGGCGGGCACCGTGATCGAACACATGTGCGCGTTGCTCGACGTCGCCGAACTGGCCGAGTTGATCGCCAGCGGCGCCGTCAAGTCGATGCCGGTGACTACACGCAGTTGATTGAACAATAAGGGCCGCGCGGTTGCGGGGCCAATGAAGCACACACGCCGTACATAACGGCATTTGAAGGGGTCAGGGGTATGAACAACAAGTCAGCGTCCGCACAAGGTTTGGATGATCCGATCCTGCAATGGGTAACCTTCAAGCTGGACAACGAGTCCTACGGCATCAACGTGATGCGCGTGCAGGAAGTGCTGCGCTACACCGAGATCGCGCCCGTGCCGGGTGCGCCGAGCTACGTGCTGGGCATCATCAACCTGCGCGGCAACGTGGTGACTGTGATCGACACCCGCCAGCGTTTTGGCCTGGTGCCGACCGAAGTCAACGACAACACCCGCATCGTCATCATCGAAGCCGACAAGCAAGTGGTCGGGATCATGGTCGATAGCGTGGCCGAAGTGGTCTACCTGCGCCAATCGGAAGTGGAAACCGCGCCGAACGTGGGCAACGAAGAATCCGCCAAGTTTATCCAGGGCGTGTGCAACAAGAACGGCGAACTGCTGATTCTGGTTGAGCTGGACAAGATGATGAGCGAAGAAGAATGGTCGGATCTGGAGAACATCTGATTGTTTCTTGAAGCGGCGGTGATCGTCCTGGCCCTGTTGTGGGCCGGGACGTTGGCCTTCCTGCTGCGCTATCTGCGCCAGCAACGGGAAGTGGCCTTGCAACAGGCCGAGCGCGACGCCGTGCGTGATCGGCGTGTGCTGGAGTTGGTCAAGCGGGTCGATCATTACCAGCAGACGGCGGTGCGGGTGGGGGATGAGGTGCATGAACTGCGCGCGATCCTCGCGCCGTTGCCGGACAAGTTGGCGCAGATCGAGCAGCGTGATCCGTCGAGCCTGTCATTTGCCCAGGCGGCGAAGCTGGTGGGGATGGGGGCGACGGTGGATGAGTTGACCCAGTCCTGCGGGCTGACCCAGGCTGAGGCGCAACTGATGAGCAAGCTGCACAAGAGCTGACCCCTGAATGTGGGAGCTGGCTTGCCTGCGATAGCTATGTGTCAGGCGACTTTAGTTTGTCGGATGTACCCCGATCCAAATGTGGGAGCGGGCTTGCTCGCGAAGGCTATGTCTCAGGCGCTGGGGGGCTTTGGGTCTGGGTACATATCCATTGCTGCGGTAACGGCCACTTAGGGTTCCGCTCTTACAGCGGGTCACTTTTGGAGGGACCCAAAAGTAACCAAAAGGTCCTCGCCCCAACACTCGGTGCCTCGCCTAGGCTCGGCATACCCTCACTCCGGCTTTGGAGCGTGGGCCGCCGCAATGGGCCATCCCTGGCCCAGTGCGGCTAACCCGGCGTCCTGCCGGGTTACCCACGCTCCAAAGCCTGCGTTCGGCCAGCGTGTTTGACGGGGCGACCCCAGATCAAAAGCCAGAGCGCGGCGGCCTTAGAGCCGACCGGCACTTCTCATGCTGTTCACCGCTCAACTGTGGGAGCTGGCTTGCCTGCGATGCAGACACCTCGGTCTGTCTGGCTGCCGCCAATTTGATGGGTTTGTGCAGAGGCTCATGGCATCAGGACACAAAGCTGTACAAAAGTTGAATTATTGTCGAATTCACCTCAATCAGCTCCAGGCCTTGAAATAGAGCCTTCCACCCAAAAAACAAAGCCTTTCCCAACCCCCCGTTTTTGCGAAATGTGTCACAGGGCCATACATCCCCATGGCACTTTTATGTCTTTGTGGTGACCAAGCCTGCGAATGTAGGAAGTTTCACTCACAAGGATGCGAAATGTCTTTCGACGCTCTACCTAGAACAAAACCGTCTGTTTTGCTGCAGTCTTGCGTCGCCACCTGTTCCCTTGTCGGTTTCCTGACCAGCGCAGCGGCTTTGGCGGCTGAACCGCAAGCCCCTGCCCAACAATTACTCCTGCAGCAACAACGTGAACGCGCCCAGCGCGAGCAGTTGGAGCAATCCCCCGACGTCCGTCTGGAAGCGCCGCTCGACAGCGCCGGCAACCTGCGTCTGCCGCGCAATGAAACGCCGTGCTTCAAGATCGACCGCGTGGTCCTCCGTGGCGACCAGGCCGAAGACTTCCAGTGGGCCCTGCGCGCCGCCAACCCGACAGATGATCCGGTGCAAGGCCGTTGCGTCGGTTCCGCCGGTATCAACCTGACGATGAAGCGCATTCAAAACGCGATCATCGCCAAGGGTTTCATCACCACCCGCGTCCTCGCCGAGGCCCAGGATTTGAACCAGGGCACGCTGTCGCTGGTGCTGGTGCCGGGGCGGATCAAGCACATCCGCTTTGCCGAAGGCACTTCCGCCCGCGCCAATTATTGGAACGCCATGCCCGCATCGCCGGGCGACGTGTTGAACCTGCGCGACATTGAGCAGGCGCTGGAAAACTTCAAGCGCGTACCCACCGCCGAAGCCGACGTGCAGATCACCCCGGCCGAAGGCGCGGATGCCCAGCCCGGTGAGAGTGATGTGGTCATCGCCTGGAAGCAGGCAATTCCAGTGCGCGTCAGCCTGTCGGTGGACGACTCCGGCAGCAAGCAGACCGGCAAGTACCAGGGCAACGTCGCGCTGTCGCTGGACAACCTGGCGAGCCTCAACGATCTGTTCTACATCAGCTTCAACCATGATTTGGGCGGCGGCCAGAGTGGCGACCGCGGTTCCAAGGGCCACACCGTGCATTACTCGGTGCCCTACGACTATTGGCAGCTGAGCCTGACGTCCAGCGAGTACGACTACCACCAGACGATTGCCGGGGTGAACCAGGCGTATTCCTACAGTGGCCGCAGCCGGACCAATGAGGTGCAGCTGTCGCGGGTGATCTACCGCGATGCGGTGCGCAAGACCACCGTGTCGGTCGGCGGTTGGAGCCGCACGTCCAGCAACTACATCGAAGACACCGAGATCGAACTGCAACGCCGACGCATGGCCGGCTGGCAGGCGGGGATCAACCACCGTGAATTCATCGGCGCCAGCACCCTCGACCTCGGGGTCGGCTATCGCCGTGGCACCGGTGCCCGTGATGCATTGCGCGCGCCCGAAGAGGAAAACGGCGAAGGCACCTCGCGCTCGCAGATCATCACCGCCAACGCCCAATTGCAGCTGCCGTTCACCCTTGCCGACCAACGCCTGCGCTATATCGCCGGCTGGCGCGGGCAGTGGAACCGTACGCCGCTGATTCCCCAGGACCGCTTTTCGATTGGCGGGCGCTACACCGTGCGCGGTTTCGACGGCGAGCAGATCCTCTCGGCCGAGCGCGGCTGGACCTTCAGCAACGACCTCGGCCTGAGCCTGGCCAACACCGGCCAGGAACTCTACCTGGGCGTGGACTATGGCGAAGTCGGCGGGCATTCCACCCAGTACCTCTCGGGCCGACGCCTGGCCGGTGCGGTGGTGGGCCTGCGTGGCGGCTACAAGCAGTTTTCCTATGACATCTACACCGGCAAGCCCCTGGAAAAACCCAAGGGCTTCCAGACCGCCGACGTGACCAGTGGCTTCAGCGCCAACTGGTCATTTTGAAGGAGGCCACGATGCACCACGACACCCTGGAGGTGCTCGCCCCCGAGCGGGCCGACAGCCCCATCGACGAAGCCCAGGTGCTGGGTTCGGCGGTGTGGCTGTGGATGCACTCGGCGGCCCATCGCGATGCGCCGTTGCACAGCCTGTCGACGCTGTTGCTGCCGGCGATCAAGCGGCGCCAGTTCATCTTGGTCAGCGAAGGCGGGCGGCCGGTGTTTTTCCTCTCGTGGCTCAACCTCAGTGCCGACGCCGAGGCGCGTTACCTGCGTGCACCGGCGGTGTGCCTGCCAGCCGAGGATTGGGACAGCGGCGACCGGTTGTGGATCAACGACTGGGTCGCGCCGTTTGGCCACACCTCGCGCATCAGCAGCTTGCTGCGCCGCCGTTTGTGGCCCGGCAAGGTGTTCCGCGCACTGCACCACAAAGGCGAAGCGCGCGGCTTGCGCGTCTTGAATTTCCAGGGCATCGCCGTCCTGGACCTGGAGGCGCAAGCCTGGTTTGCCACTCACCCGTTACCCAGCGACGCGCTCTGATCAGCCACCGCGCAAAGGATCTGCATGAATAAGCATCTGTTTCGAGTTGTATTCAACAAGGCCCGCGGCCTGCTGATGGTGGTGGCCGAGAACGTCAAGAGCGCCTGCAAGGCCCCCGGCACCACGCGCGGTGTGTCCTCGGTCAGCCCGGTGACGGCAACCCTCACGCCGCTGCGTTTTGCGCTGATGGTGGGCATGGGCTGGGTCACCCTGGTGGCGCCGGTGCAGGCGCAGGTCGTGGCCGATGGCTCGGCGCCGGCGGGCCAGCGCCCGACCATCGGTGCCGCTGGCAATGGCGCGCCGGTGGTGGACATCACCCGCCCGAGCGACGCGGGCGTGTCGCGCAATACCTATTCGCAGTTCGACGTGGACAAGCGCGGGGTGATCCTCAACAACGCCGCGACCAACAGCCAGACCCAACTGGCCGGCTGGATCGAAGGCAACCGCGCGCTGGCCAATGGCAGTGCGCGGGTGATTCTCAACGAAGTCAATTCGAGCAACCCGAGCCAGTTGCGCGGGTTTGTCGAAGTGGCCGGTTCCAAGGCCCAGGTGGTGATTGCCAACCCATCGGGCATCGCCTGTGAAGGCTGCGGCTTTATCAACGCCGACCGCGCCACGCTGACCACTGGGCGCGCGCAGTTCGAGAACGGCCTTATCAGTGGCTACCAGGTCTCGGGCGGCAAGATCAGCATCGGTGGCGAAGGCATGGACACCAGCCGCGCCGACTACACCGAGATCATTGCGCGCACGGTCGAAGTGAACGCAGGCATCTGGTCCAAGGACCTGACCATCAAGGCCGGCACCACCGGTGCCGCGCCGGCAGACACGCCGGCCGTGGCCATCGACGTGGCGCAACTGGGCGGCATGTATGCCGGCAAGATCACCCTGGTCGGCAACGGTGCTGGCGTGGGCGTGCGCAACGCCGGGCAGATCGGCTCCAGTGCCGGTGAAGTGGTGATTGGCAGTGACGGGCGTATCGAAAACCGTGGCCAGATCAGCAGCGCCACCCAACTGACGGCCACGGCTGACAAGGGCATCGACAACAGCGGCACGCTGTACGCCCAGGGCAATCTGGACCTGAAGACCGCCGCGGATATCGACAACAAGGGCATTGCGTCCGCCCAGGGCGATGCGCGCCTGACCGCCAAGGGCGCGATTCGCAGCCACGCCGGTTCCGCACTCGCGGCGGGCGTCGACAGTGCCGGCAAGCTCGGCGACAGCGGTTCGCTGACCCTGACCTCGGCCGGCACGATCACCGCCAAGGGGCAGAACCTTGCGGCGCAAAAGCTCACCGCCAGCGCCGCGCAGGTTGACCTGAGTGACAGCCAGACCTCGGCCCAGACCGTCGACCTGACCAGCACCGCTGGCAACCTGGATCTGCGCCGCAGCCGTGTCACCGCCAGCCAGGCCCTGACCGCCAACGCCAATCAGGCCTTGCTCAGCGATGCCGCACAGGTTGGCGCGGCGCAGATCGGCGTCACGGCGCTGGACCTGTCCAACGTCGGCGGCAAATGGGTGCAGACCGGCACTGCCGGCATGCGCGTGAGCGTCACCCGCAACCTCGACAACAGCAGCGGCATCCTCGCCAGCGGCGGCGGCCTCGACGTCAGTGCCGACAACCTGAACAACGGCGGTGGCCTGGTGCAGTCCGGTGCGCTTGGCGACTTGTCCGTCACCGCCCGCCAGCACTTGGCCAACGGCAACGGCAAGCTGGTGAGCGCCGCGCAGCTGACCCTCAACGGCGGCACCCTGGATAACAGCAACGGGCAGATCACCGCGGGCGGCGCGCTGGGCGTCACCGCCGCGCAATTGACCAACGCCAAGGGCACCGTCGCGGCCACGCAGACGCTGACGGTCAAGGCGGGCAGCGTATTGAACCAAGGTGGCACCCTCGGTTCGGTGGCGGGCGACCTGCTGCTCAACAGCGACGCAACGGCGCTCGACAACACCGGCGGCCGCTTGGAGGCCGCCAAGGCCTTGACCGTCAACGCCCAAGGCCTGAACAACAGCAGCGGGGTCATCACCGGCGCGCAGTTGTTGCTCAATACCCAGGGCCAGCAACTGAACAACAGCCAGGGCACCCTGAATGCCAGCGACACCCTGACCGTCGACAGCGGCGTGCTGAACAACGACGGCGGCATCGTGCAGGCCAAGTCGAGCCTGAAGATCGACACCCACGGCCAGCAACTGAGCAACCGCAACTCCGGCAGCACCGGTGGCATCCTCGGCCAACGCGACGTGACCGTGCGCGCCGGCCAGTTGCTCAACGACCAGGGGTTTATCGGCAGCGCCGCCACCCTTGACGTCAACGCCCAGCACCTGAGCAACCAGGCCGGCCTGTTGCGCGCCGACGGGCACCTGCTGTTGACAGCCGCCAGTGTGGATAACAGCAGCACCCAAGGCGCCAATCAGGGCCTCAAGGGCCAGTCCGTCGCGATGGACGTGGACAGCGTCAGCAACCGTGGTGGTTCGATCGTCGCCGACACGACGCTGAGCGTCACCGGCAGCGGCACCCTGGACAACGAACAGGGGATCATCTCGGCCGGCAGCACGCTGACCGTGGCGGATCGTGACCTTGCGCAAAAACGCCAGGCCATCAATAACGGCGCCGGCACGCTGATCGCCGGGCAATCGCTGCTGCTCGACAGCGCCAGCTACGGCGGCAACGGCAAGGTCCTCAGCCTGGGGGACCTGACCTTCCGCCTGACCCAGGACTTCGTCAACAACGGCCTGTTCCAGGCCAACGGCAACGTGTCGCTGGCCACCAGCGGGCGCCTGACCAACCTGGGCGCGCTACAGGCCGGCAACCTGCTGCGCCTGGATGCCAACGTTGTCGACAACACGGCCAGCGGCGCGATCAGCGCGCCCAAAGTGCAGGTCAACGCGACCACGCAACTGGACAACCGTGGCCTGATCGACGGCGAGGCCACGCGCCTGACCACCGCGACCCTGAACAACCTCGGCACCGGGCGCATCTATGGCGATCTGCTCGGCATCTCCGCCGGCACCCTGAACAACACCCTCGAAGGCGCATCCGCCGCGACGATTGCCGCCCGCAACCGCCTGGATATCGGCGCGCAGGTCATCAACAACCGTGAGCACGGCTTGATCTTCAGCACCGGCAACCTGCTGATCGGTGGCGCCCTGGACGCCAATGACCAGGCCACGGGCCAGGCGCAGGTGCTGAACAACGCCAGTGCCACCGTCGAAGCACTGGGCAGCCTCAGCATCAACGCCAAGCAGATCAACAACACCAACGAACACTTCGCCACCCAGCAGGTGCAGGTGTCCACCCAGGCCTTGCAGGAGTACCTGTTGTCGGGCTCGACCAACCGCTACCTGCCGGGGCAGATCTCGCTGTACAACGATGAGGTGCTGCACCTGGTCACCCCGGAAGGCTACGGCACGCGCTGGCTCCGCTACGACTACAACCGCACCGTGACCGAGACGCAGATCGTCGCCTCGGACCCGGCGCAGATCCTCGCCGGTGGCAACATCAACCTGATTGCCGACCAGGTGTTCAACGACAAGAGCCGGATCATCGCCGGCCAGGCGCTGAACGCCAGCGTCGGTTCGGTGATCAACACCGAACTGACCGGGCAGAAGGTCACCACCGACAGCGGCACGTTGGCCAGCTACTACCGCATCCAGCGCAAAGGCCGCGACCGCCAGGGCCTTAACGTCACGGCGTATACCCCGGCGCCCTTGATCGAGCAGATCTCGCTGAAACCGACGGTGTTTACCGAGTACGCGGCTATCAACGGCACCGGCACCCAGGTCGGCGCGCTGGTGCTGGCCAAGGTCACCGACAGCGCGGCCGGCACGGGTGACCTGGCCGGGGCCGGGCGTACCTATGCGGTGACCCCGATCAGCGAAGTGCAAGCGCTGACCCAGCAGAACGCGGGCGGCGCGGTGGAGCAGATCCGCACCGGTGGCTTCAACCCGGACCTGCCCAACAGCAGCCTGTACCAGATCAACCCCAACAGCACCGCCGGTTACCTGGTGGAGACCGATCCGCGCTTCGCCAACTACGGCAAGTGGCTGTCGTCGGACTACATGCTCGAACGCCTGAACCTTGATCCGGCCGGCACCCAGCAGCGCCTCGGCGATGGCTTCTACGAGCAGAAGCTGATCCGCGAACAAGTCGCCCAACTCACCGGGCGCCGTTTTGTCGACGGCTATGCCAGTGACGAAGCGCAGTATCGCGGCATGATCGACAGCGCCGTGACCCTGGCCGACCAGTGGAAGCTGATCCCGGGCGTGGCGCTGACCGCCGCGCAAATGGCGCAGTTGACCAGCGATATCGTGTGGCTGGTGTCCAAGGACGTGACCCTGGCCAGCGGCGAAGTGCGCAAGGTGCTGGTGCCGCAGGTGTATGTGCGGGTGCGCGAAGGTGACATCGACGGCTCCGGCGCGCTGATGGCCGGGCGCACCTTGAACCTCGACGTGCGCGGTGACCTGGTCAACAGCGGCAGCCTCTCCGGGCGCGATGGCGTGAACGTCAGCGTGCAGAACCTCAACAACCTCGGCGGGCGCATCCAGGGCAACGACGTGTCGTTGAGTGCCAGCCAGGACCTGAACAACATCGGCGGCCTGATCAGCGCCAACAGTCGCCTGGCCCTGAGTGCCGGCAACGACATCAATGTGCGCTCGATCACCACCGACAGCGAAAGCGCGCAGGGCACCCGCACCGCCTTGTCGCGCGTCGCAGGGCTGTATGTGTCGGCACCGGCGGCCAACCTGATTGCCACCGCCGGCAACAATATCAACCTGCAAGCGGCCCAGGTCAGCAACACCGGCGTCGGCGGCAAGACGACGCTGGTGGCGGGCAACGACATCACCTTGAGCACGGTGAACGAGTCCTTCACCCAGGCCAACCAATGGGATGGCGACAACTGGCGCAAGGAAGCCGGGCGCAGCGAAGTCGGCAGCTCGGTACAAGCCACGGGCGATATCCGCCTGGGCGCCGGGCGTGATGTGCAGGCACGCGGCGCGCGGGTCAACAGTGACGCCGGTGCCGTGGCCGTCAGTGCCAACCGCGACATCAACGTCGAGGCCAGCGAGCGCTTCAGCACGGCGGACGAGGCGCACAAGGTCAAGGGCAGCAACGGCATGTTCTCCAGCAAGACCACCACCACCCGCGACACGGTGGCGCAGACCACCGCGCAAGGCTCGACCTTCAGCGGCGAGCAGGCGGTGATGCAAGCCGGCAACAACATCACCATTACCGGCAGCAACGTGGTCTCGACGTCGGGCACGGCGCTGGTGGCGGGCAATGACATCAAGGTCTTGGCGGCCACCGAGACCCTCGACGAAAAACACACCAAGGACGTGAAGACCAGCGGCATGTTCAGCGGCGGCGCGATTGCCGTCACCATCGGCTCGCAGCAACAGACCAACAAGGACAGCAGCCAGCAGACCACGGCGGCCGCCAGCAGTGTGGGTTCCACCGACGGCAATGTGCTGATCAGCTCCGGCGGCGAATACCGCCAGGTCGGCAGCAATGTCAGCGCGCCGAAGGGCGATGTGTCGATTGAGGCGTCCGAGGTGAATATCCTCGAAGCGCGCAACCTCGCCGCGCAGCAGCAGGAGCAACGCTTCAAGCAGACCGGCGTGAGCCTGACCCTGACCAACCCCATCGTCAACGCGGTGCAAACCGGCCAGCGCATGAACAAGGCCGCCGAGCGCACCGACGACAAACGCATGAAAACCCTGGCCGCGCTGAACACCGTGTGGGCCGCCAGCGAAGCCCACACCCAAGTGATGGCCGACCCGGCAGCGGCGGGCGGGATCAACTTGAGCATCGCCCTGGGCATGAACAAGAGCGAGAACAAAAGCGAGCAGACCTCCAACACGGCGGCCGGCTCGACCGTGGCGGCGGGGCACGATGTGTCGATTGTGGCCACCGGTGGCAAGCGCAATAACGACCTGACGGTGCAGGGCAGCCAGATCACTGCCGGCAACGATGCGTTGCTTAAGGCCGACGGCAATATCCTGCTGGCGGGTGCTGAGAACACCATCGAGCAACACAGCACCAACAAAAGCGTGAACGGCAGCCTGGGGATCGGCATCTCCTTTGGCAGCGAGAAGAACGGCCTGAGCTTCAACGCTTCGGCGTCCCAAAGCCGCGGCAATGCCGATGGCAATGACCTGGTCTGGAGCAATACCCATGTGACGGCGGGCAATCAGGCAACCTTGGTGTCCGGCAAGGACACCACCCTGCGCGGCGCGGTGGTCTCGGCCGACAAGGTCAAGGCCGACGTCGGCGGCGACTTGAACATCGAGAGCCTGCAAGACACCAGCAAATTTGCCTCCGAGCAGAAGAGCATGAGCGCCGGCATCAGCATCTGCATCCCGCCGGTCTGCGCCGGCGCTGCGACGGCCAGTTTCAGCTCCAGCAACACCCAGCAGAAGTCCAACTTCGCCAGCGTCATCGAGCAATCGGGCATTCGCGCCGGCGACGGTGGTTTCGACCTCAACGTGCGCGGCAACACCGACCTCAAGGGCGGCGTGATTTCCAGCACCGACAAGGCCATCGCCGACGGCAAGAACAGCCTGACCACCGGCACGCTGACCGTGGCCGACATCCACAACACCTCCGAAGCCAGCGTCAAGACGTCAGGGGTGGAGCTCAGTTCGGACATGCTCGACGGCAAGCTCGGCACGGCCAAGGCGCTGCTCGCCAACAGCCTCGCCAACGGTTCGGACTCCGACTCCGCTGCCAGCGACACCCGCAGCGCCATCAGCGCCGGCACCCTGGTCATCACCAATGCCGAGCGCCAGCGTGTGGTCGCGGGCATGAGCGTCGACCAGACGATTGCCACCCTCAACCGCAATACCGAGGCCGCCCACGCTGCCGTGGAGCGCCTGGACGTGGCGGAGATGGGGCGCAAGGTCGAGGCGGAGCAAGAGATCAAGCGTGAGTTCTACAACCAGGTGTCGATGCTGGCGGATGAGGCGTATCGCAAGATCTTCCTTGAGAAGGCGCGGGTGTATGAGGTGTTGAAGGACAAAGATGGCAAGGCGCTGCTCGATGAAAAGGGTAACGTTCAGCGCCGCGAATTGAGCGACGAAGAAAAGCGCAACCTCAAGCCCGGGCCGGACGGCAAGGTGCACATTGCCAACAACGGTATTTTCAACGACATCGACGGTGCGGCCAAATACGCCGAACAACACAGCAGTGCCGATACCGGGCCGCAGTATTTGATCCACTTCGAGAAAGCCAACAACTTCACGTCCGAGTTGATGATCGCGGCGTATCAGAAGAATCTCGAAAATGATTTCTGGGGCTTGTCCAACGCTGCTGTGCAGACCAAGGAATATATGGTCCAGTTCGGCCAAAGCGGATTGCACATCGACGGCCACAGCCGCGGCACGTTGACCACGGGCAGTGCCATGGAATCGTTGGCTCGTGATCCGGCAAACGCTGGCCTCCTGGGCCAAACCTCGATGAACTTCTTCGGTGCGGCCTACTCGGTGCAAAAGGCCGATTCGCTGTTGGGGGTATTGCAGGACCGTTCCGTATTCAGTTCCGTGGAGCAGCGTGATGCGATGGCGCTGCAGTACCAGAATCATAATTTCGACCCCGTCGCCCGAGCGCCGCTGGTAGGGTTTAACGCTGGTACCGGCGGTACGATCCCGGAAGGCAGCAATCGGTTGTGGGAGTGGTTGAAAGTGTTCGGTGGCGATAAGACCGCGCACAACTGCTATGGCAAGGGCGGGGAACTCTGCAAGCCGTTCTGGAGCGATACAAAAGACGGCGCGGCCGTGTTTAAGAGAGTCAAACAATGAGGACGACCGCCATGTTCACGAGAAGCCTGTTGTTGAGTGTTTGCGCGGTTTCACTGATCGGCTGTACGGGCAGGGGCTTTCAACCACCGCCACCGGCTTTTACCCAATGGCAGAAAAGCGGGGTATCCGTCGAAGGCGTCAAGAGCGCCATGCGCGCCTGCGGTTATACCAACCTGGTAGGAACGGGCGACGACTCGCCGATTGATGAGGTGTTGACGCGCTTCTACTGCATGAAGGACTCGGGATTTACCCACAAGGGCAACCTGGACCTGTGCAAGGAAGGCCGCATCGGCGAATCACCTGTGTGCGAAGGCCGCCGCTAATCCATCACTAAAAGGAACCAAGGAATGATCGATCTACGCAATGGACTGTACGGCGCCGCGCTGGTGCTGGCGGCAACCACCCTGGGCGGATGCGCCTCGTCGGCCGCCGTTACTGGCGAGCCCGGGGTGAACATGGGCGACAGCTACCAGAAGGTGCTGGCCGTGGTCAGCCGCAACAACACCGTGACCAAACAGGTCGATGGCCAGGGCTTCCGGGCCGAAGGGTATTCGCCGCTGTTCAAGGACTGCCGCGCCAAGTACTTCCTGTTCCAGGGCGCCGATGGCTTGCAGCGTGTGAGCTATGAGCCGGCGCCGAACTTGTCGGTCAACCAGAACTGCCGCCAGCCTTGATGTCCCCCCTGCGAGTCGATGCCCGATGAGACTGTTGCCTGTTATCCCCGCCGTGCTGCTGTTGGCGCTTGGCGGTTGCGGCCAGGTGGCGAACATCCGTTCGCTGTCCACCGGCTACGTGCCGCCGCAAGGTGGTGAGACGGCCCGCTTGCGCCTGGTCACCGACGGTTTGGTGCGCGCGGTGCCGGGGCGTGATTGCCTGGACTGGAGCGTGCCCGGCGCGGGGGTGATGGCGTCGGCCAAAGCCGGCTTCCCCGATCACAACGGCGCCAGCCTCGGCATGCCCGGGCCGGTTTATTCGTGGGCGGGTGCAGTTACGTCGGAGCTGGTGGTGCCGGCCAACAAGCCCATCGCGTTCCATTACCTGGGGCGGCTGCAATACTCCCGCCAGTGCGCCAAGACCATGACCTTTGTACCCAAGCCCGGGCGCGACTACATGGTGCAGGCATCGATGTCGGCGGATTGTTCGTTCCTGCTCGACGAGTTGCCGGTGGACGGCAAGCAATGGCAGCGGATCGAACCGACGCCGGTGAGCAAAGTGCCGATGTGCAACGCGATGGATAATTTCTGACCGGCGCAATTATTTTGCGTCACCATGGCTTTTTTCCCGCCAGCAAAGGTCCACATCCTTCATGCACCTTTGCAACCAGGAGTAAGCCCGCTATGACCAGCCCCAAGGCACTGTTGATCCTCCACGGCAAGCAAGCCCTCAACGAGGACGTGCGCGCGGCCGTGCAGGCCCGGCGTGAGCAGGGCTGGGAGCTGGCGGTACGGGTCACGTGGGAGGGCGGCGACGCCGAGCGCCTGGTGCATGAAGCGCTGGACGCGGGCTACACCCACCTGATCGCGGGCGGTGGCGACGGCACCTTGCGTGACGTTGCCGAAGCCATGGCCCATGCCAAGTCCGACGCCAGCCTGGTGCTGATGCCCCTGGGCACCGCCAATGACTTCGCCCGCGCCGCTGGCGTGCCGCTGGAGCCGGCCCAGGCGCTGGCGCTGCTGGACGTGCCAGCAAGGGCCATCGACCTCGGCCAGGCCGGTGGGCAGATCTTTCTCAACATGGCCACCGGCGGCTTCGGCAGCCAGGTCACGGCCAACACCTCCGAAGACTTGAAGAAAGTGTTGGGCGGCGCCGCCTACCTGTTCACCGGCCTGACCCGTTTCAGTGAATTGAAGGCGGCTTACGGTGAGCTGGAAGGGCCGGGCTTCCACTGGAAGGGCGACCTGCTCGCGCTGGGCATAGGCAACGGCCGCCAGGCGGGCGGCGGGCACGTGCTGTGCCCGGGCGCGGTGGTCGATGATGGTTTGCTCGACATCAGCATCCTGCCGGCGCCGCAGGAAGTGGTCGGCACCTTGCTGACGCTGATGAGCGACGGCGGGCTGGACAATATGTTTGTGCGCGCGCGCCTGCCGTGGGTCGAGATCAAGGTCGCCGACGGGTTGTACATCAATCTGGATGGCGAGCCGCTAAAGGGCGATGACTTGCGCTTTGTCGCCTTGCCCAAGGCCTTGCGCGTGCACCTGCCGGTGGGTTCGCCGCTAGTCGTCGAGGCTGATGATCTGCTCGCGCACCGCGAATAACACCAGGCCCGCCACGTCGAAAATCTGCAGCCGCTTCATGATCTGCGAGCGGTGGGCTTCCACGGTCTTGATGCTCAAGCCGAGGCCGTGGGCGATTTCCCGGGTGGACTTGCCGCGCACGATCAAGCGCAGGATCTCCAGCTGGCGCGCCGTGAGGTTGTGGCTGTGGACCACCGGCGAAGCCGGGCCCTGGTTGCGCACCAGCGCCTGGTTTATCACCGTGTGGGCAATCGCCGGGCTCAGGTAGCGCTCGTTGTTGCGCAGCGCCAACAGGGCGTGTTCCAGCTCGCTGGCGCTGGTGTCCTTGAGCAGGTAGCCGTGGGCGCCGCACTCCAGGGCGCGCATAATCAGTTCCGGGTCGGTGTGCATCGACAGGATCAGCACCTTGCTCTTGGGATGGGCGCTCTTGAGTTGCTGCAAGGCGTCCAGGCCACCGGTGTGTTTCATCGACAGGTCCAGCAGCACGATATCCGGTTGCAGGGCGTTGAACTGCGCGAGCAACTGCGCGCCGTCGCTGGCTTCGCCAACCACCGCGTAGCCGGGAATATCGAGGATCAGCGCGCGCACGCCGGCCCGGATCAACGCGTGATCGTCCACCAGCAATAAATTACAGGTCACTCTAGAGCCTTAGGCGCGCTGGCCCGTTCGAGGGCGCGCGGCGCCCAGGGGAAAAGCGCATCGATCCGCGTGCCTTTGCCAGGATGGCTGACCACGGACAAGGAGCCGCCCAGTTGATCGATGCGCTCGGACATGCCGGCCATGCCCCGTTGGCCTTCGCGGCCCGGGTCAAGGACGGGCGAAAAGCCTTGGCCGTCGTCGTAGATCGTCAGCGACAGCCCTTCGGGCAGGCGTTGCAGGCGCACCACCAGGTTGTGTGCCTGGGCGTGGCGTTGCATGTTGGTCACCGCTTCCTGGGTGATGCGAAACGCCGCCACGGCCATTTCCTCCGGGATGCCGGTCAGCCGTTGCTGGCATTCCAGGCTCCAGTGCGTGGGGCTGTTTTCCAGGGTCTTGAGCAGGTGCGCGCGCAGGCTCGCCTCCAGGCCCAGGCTGGTCAGCTGGCGCGGGTTGAGGATGGCGGAGACATCGCGCACCTTGGCCAGGGTTTCACTCAGGGTGTTGCAGAGCACTGTGCATTGGCCTTGCAACTCCTGGGGCAGGCGGCGCTGCAGCCATTCGCTTTGCAGCTTCGCGGCGGTGAGCAATTGGCCGATATCGTCGTGCAGTTCCCGGCTCAGGCGGTGGCGTTCGTTTTCCTGGACTTGCAACAGGCGGTCAGCCAGTTCCTGGGGTTGGAACTTGATGGATTTGCGTGACACCCATTGTTGCAGCGCAACCACGGCCAGCGTGCCCAGGTTGAGGATCAGCAGCACCAGTGGCACCGGCGCCGCCTGGATGTAGGCCCACAGGCTGACCAGCAGTGAACACAGGCACAGCGCGAGAATGATTCGGCGTGCATGGCTGCGGGAGATGGATGTGACGAGGAGTGACCTGAGGCTGGCGTACATAGCGGATGCTTTTCACGTTGTATGCATCATGAAGTTGAGTCACTTCGAGGGCGGCATGGTAACACTTTGATTACCGCTGGTCGCCAGACGTCAATCGCGCAGTTTCCCTGTTCAGGGAAGTTATAACGGGTCGTACTTTTTCTGCATATAACGGACGCGCGCGCGCAAGTTGTTCCTGTCGTTTCTGGACAAGTAGCCGATTAAAGGCGACCCCCCCGCCAAGCGGCATTCATGACGCTCGATGCAGGCGTTGCTCGGGTTTATAGCTGAAGTTCTTTTGGGGGATCTGCAAGGTCACCGTGGCGATCAAGGTGGTTTGCTCACTTTCATCCAAGCCCAGTTCGCCGGTGCGCGTGTCGATCAGTTCCAGCTGCCAGGCCAGCAACGTCAGGCACGCGTGCAGGGCATCCAGGGCCTGGTCATGCAATTGCAGCGGGTTGAGCGCATTGGCAATCAAGTACTGGATGTGCCGGGAAAATTCGCTGATCGCCTGCAGGGCCAGGTTGTCGGCCTTTTCAGCGAGCCGGGTGAGGCTTGCGGTCATGCACTCGATGGCATCGCTGTCGTTGCGGATCAGGTGCAGGTGGCTCAGGCATTCTTCCGACTTCGCCAACAGGGTTTCAGCTTCCAGCAGGAATTCGGGAAGTGCGGTTTGCCATTCGTTTGCGCTATTCATCATGCAAGTCTCCACAACATACGGTCGGGTGATGAGATGCCGCGTCGGGTGAATGGCGTAAAACTACCGCTGAAATATGACGGAGATCTGTAGTTCGCGTCTGAACTTTTAGTAGGAAGTTTATTGTACTGAT
Organism: Pseudomonas sp. 18.1.10; assembly: GCF_024655625.1. NCBI lineage: Bacteria > Pseudomonadati > Pseudomonadota > Gammaproteobacteria > Pseudomonadales > Pseudomonadaceae > Pseudomonas > Pseudomonas sp. 18.1.10. The sequence goes on along the minus strand of NZ_JANLGL010000015.1, from coordinate 15,216 downwards.
CGCGATAGCCGTGCATGACCCGCATCGTGTGGGCGCACTTATGAAGCGCTGGAAGACCGGTGGGTCGTGGGCTGGACATCGCAAACAAAAGCCTGACTCCATTCATGCAATGAGAATGGCGTCACATTAATGGCTATTAGATATTGCGAATATCAGGTTGGGCCCGATTGTTACTAGGGGAATCCCTTAGGCAGCGGAACCTTGCGTCGCTTTGAATGTCGCGCAACGTCGCTGTAGTGCCATATGGAGAGGCCTGGGCAGTAAAGCATGATGTCAGTGTGACATCAATGAATTTACGTGGCATTTTACCGGGGTCAAGATCTGGCGCTTGCCGCCGATAACAGACCTTAATGAGCTGCACATTCCTTTCGCGCATCAGGAGCTTTTAATGGCCGGCATTCTCGACACGGTAGATCAACGTACGCAACTGGTCGGTGAGAATCGCCTGGAGATCCTCATGTTTCGCCTGGCCGGGCGGCAGCTGTTCGCGATCAACGTGTTCAAGGTGCAGGAAGTTTTGCAGTTGCCCAAGCTGACCCTGATGCCCCAGCGCCACCCATTTGTCTGCGGCGTGGTCAACCTGCGCGGCCAGACGCTGCCGGTGATCGACCTGTCCCAGGCCATCGGCATGCGCCCGCTGGTGCCGGGGCCGAACAGCACCATTATTGTCACCGAGTACAACCGTTCGGTGCAGGCGTTCCTGGTGGGCGGTGTGGACCGCATCGTCAACATGAACTGGGAAGCGATCCTGCCACCGCCGACCAGCGCCGGGCGCCAGCATTACCTCACGGCCATCAGCAAGGTCGATGACCAGTTGGTGGAAATCATCGACGTGGAAAAAGTCCTCGCCGAAATCGTGCCGTACAACGCCAAGGTCTCCCGGGAAAAGCTCGAAGACCCGGTGCTGGAGCGCGCCCGTGGCCGCGAAGTGCTGCTGGTGGACGACTCCAACGTGGCCCTCTCGCAGCTGCGCGGCACCCTCGGCCAGTTGGGGCTGAAGATGCACATTGCCAGCGACGGCCTCAAGGCGCTGAACATGCTCAAGGCCTGGGCCGACAGCGGCGTGGTGATGACCGACAAGCTGCTGATGGTCTTCACCGACGCCGAAATGCCCGAGATGGACGGCTACCGCCTGACCACCGAGATCCGCAACGACCCGCGCCTGCGTGGCTTGTATGTGGTGCTGCACACCTCGCTGTCGGGCAGCTTCAACGACTCGATGGTGAAGAAGGTCGGCTGCGACAACTTCCTCTCCAAGTTCCAGCCGGACAAGCTGGTGGACGTGGTGCGCGAACGCCTGATGCTGGACGAAGTGCCCGCTTGACCTTAGGGTAGCGTCTTTACCCCAAGGATTGCAGGCCCATGCTCCGTCTCAGCGCGTTGTACCGTTACCCCTTGAAGTCCGGCAAGGCCGAGGTCTTGCAGCAGATCGGCCTGGATAAACTGGGGTTGGACGGCGATCGACGCTGGATGCTGGTGGACGAGGCCAGCGGGCGTTTCCTCACCCAGCGCGCCGTCGCAAAGATGAGCCAGCTGTCGGCCCTGTGGAACAGCGCCGGTGGCCTGACCCTCAGTTCGGCCGGTTACCCCACCCTGGACGTGGCGCTACCCGGCAGCGAAGCCGAGTTGCGCGGCGTGACCATCTGGCGCGACACCTTGCGCGTGCCGGATGCGGGCGCCGCCGCGGCCGCCTGGGTCAGCGACTTTATCGGCAAGCCCACACGCCTGGTGCACATCCCCCTGGAGCGTGCGCGTACCACCGAAGCGGGTTACGGCAAGGACGATGACCAGGTCGCGTTCGCCGACGGTTACCCGTTGCTGCTGATCGGCCAGGCCTCCCTCGACGACCTGTCACAACGCGTCGGCCGGCCCATGGAAATGCTGCGCTTTCGCCCGAATCTGGTGATCGAAGGCAGTGAGGCGTTTGCCGAAGATGGCTGGAAGCGCCTGCGCATCGGCGATGTGGAGTTCCGCGCGGTCAAGCCGTGCTCGCGGTGCATCCTCACCACCATCGATCCACAGACCGGCGAGCGCAGCGCCGACCGCGAACCGTTCGTGACGCTGGAGGCGTATCGCAAGACCGAGAACGGCGCGATGTTTGGCCAGAACCTGGTCAACGATGGTATCGGCCAGTTGGCGGTGGGGATGGCGGTAACGATCCTGGAATGAAAAAAGCCCGTCTCCTGGGAGACGGGCTGGCGGACATTAAGTACTCAGCGTGATTTATAACTCTGCTATTTAACGGTAGAAACCAAATCAAATGTTACGATGTTGATTTTACCGTTATTTTTATATATGGATACGTTGTGAAAATCATAGATGGTCTCGCTGGTTTTTAACTTGACGCTATCACCAATGACTTCACGAACCGCGTTAGGGCTTTTAGTAACAAGAAATGGCTCTCGTTCCGTGGACTTTTTAAGCGCCTCCTGATCATTTGCCTGAATATCCATGAGGAAATATCTATAGATCAAGGGAACAGTAGCCCCTCCTGAGTCGTATAATATTTCATAAATAGCACCCCCTTCACCCACAATCGTGACTGAAACAACCTTTGTGGGGGGCGGCCTACTTGGCTCAGAAAAATAGATGTATATTCCTTGGCTAATGCAAATAATCAGAAGTATCCATATACTAAGCTTAGTACCCTTTCGACTTTGCATAATCAATGCCTGCTTTGATCCATACTTGATCTACCGGATCATCCCCGTAGGGCTCTTCCGACCACCATTTCCCAAAGTCTGCCGATGAACTACCAGCCACACGCTGTGCTGCACCGGCAGCCCTCAAAAGTACAATGTCTGGAATGCCTGCTGCTGTCCCGGTAGCGCCATAGTTAAAGTTCCCGAAGTTTTCGTGTAGACGCGCAATCTGCTTGTAATCCCAAGGGCCGCTATTTCGAACTTTGAGATAAAACCAAGTGTAAACAAGCGGAGATCCTGGGTTTTGTTTATATTGGTTTAACGCTTCTTGTAGGTTTTGGTCAAGTGATACTCCTGGCGGGGTAGCAGGATATTGACCCAGACGAGCCTGCTCTTCAGCATCCCTCAGAAGCTTTGCCTGTGCTTCGGATTTGGCCGCAATCGCGGCAGCTTCCGCGGCTTGAGCAGTTGCAAGCATCCCGTTTGCGGTGACGAGGTGAGTGTACAAAATATCATTTTCTTCTACCAACAACTTAGCATCATAGGCGGCCCGAAGAGAATCCTTCCAGACGAAGACCGATTGATAAAACTCAGGACCATAGTCACCATAAGAATATCGCCAGCCGAGAATTGGGTCTGCGCCGTCAAAAGCCTTGGCAACATTGACTTTTTCTACATAGGTGTTTGAGTTTTCCACCATAATCTTGGTGATGTTGTAGATTCTCAGCTGTGCCTTGTCAACAGGCTTTCCAGTACTGCTGGAAACTTTGGATTCAATGTCAGCTATTTTTTTACTCGCGCGCTCTGGTATTTTATTTTGTTCATCTGCGTAGTATTTCCGAGAGGCCATGCTGGAGTCAAACAATAGTTCCTCAGCCTGGTCTGTCAAGGATTGATACATAAACTCAACCCCAGCCGTAGGCCGCGTGGAACTTGGTTCCGATGGTAAGCCTGCGTAATTGCCACTACCACCACCACCGCTGCTTGGAGGAGTAAAAGGCCTGCCACTAGTAACGAAGATATTTTTTTCTGTCATTATCGATTCCTTTCAATAAGTATAAAAATTTGATCATTTTGGGTTTGAACACCTTCCTGCTTGAATGTTCTTGATGGTCTTTAGTTAAACCAAACGGCAGTTCATTCACTTAAAAGTCCAGCTAAGCGCGATCCTTTTAAGTGGGCAATAACTAACCGTTCAAGTCACCAGGACCCACCAGACGAAGGACACCAGACAGGAAGTAAAACTACTGTATAAATAAACACTGCTCAAGGCAATAGAAATCTATGCATTTATGCATATATCGGACAAGCGGTAATCATTCTCACTATGGTGCCCGTTGGCGTGAAGCTGCAAAAAGCGAAAATGTAGGGAGCGCTGCCGGAAAAATCGGCGGTTGCGGATTATACCCGCTGTTAGGGTTGCTCCTGAAAACGCCAGGTTATTCCAGCTCAGTACTTCACCTTGTAGGCAGGAGAATCCTGCGGCCGCTAGCCACGTGGGTCATACAAGAGGGGGGCTGATATTGGCGTGGCCCAGCCGCAACGTCAGGACTGGTAAGCGCGTTACCAATAACGCTTCATAGGTTAGACGCCCCCGTCGTTAATCGCTGACTGGGGGCCTTTTTTTACCGCGTGAAACTCAGCCGCGGTATTCGCACAGGTAAGCGGTGTCGACGGCGACTTTCAGCTGGAACTTGCTGTTGGCCGGTACGTGGAACTGGCTGCCGGCGGCGAAGGTTTCCCACTCGCTGGCTTCTGGCAGCTTGACGGTCAGCGCGCCCGACACCACGTGCATGATTTCACGTTGGGCGGTGCCGAATTCGTATTCACCCGGGGCCATTACGCCGATGGTCGCCGGACCTTCTGCGGTGCCGAAAGCGATCGACTTGACGGTGCCGTCGAAGTACTCGTTGACTTTGAACATGGGTGAATCCTCGGAAAAGGGTCTGGAAAGGTCGGCCAGTATGCCCAAGGGCAGGGGAGCTGCCTAGACCGGCAAAATCAGCGGCAACAGGCGTGCGGTGTTGCGCGCATCCTCCAGTGCTCGATGTTGCTGGCCATTGAACTGCATCCCCGCCAACTGCAGCGCGCCATTGAGCCCCAGCGGCTTGTCCAGGCGGCGCGCCTTGGCGAAGCGTTGCTTGAGGTTCACATGGGGGGTGTGTGCCAGCGCGCTGGCCAGGCCATGGCGCTGCCATTCCAGTTCCAGTTGCTTGCGGTCGTAGTCACCCCAACTGGCCCAGCCTTCCAAGCGCGCGTGGTGCTGGCCCAGCCAGCGTTCGAACAGCGGCCACACTTCGGTGATCGGCGCGGCCGCGTCGATATTCGCCTGGGTGATGTGGGTCAGTTGCCGGCAAAAGGGCGTCAGCAAGGGCCGGCGCAACGGCCGGACAAAGCGCTGGAAGTGATCCAGCTCGCGGCCCTGGCGGTTCACCAGGCTCGCGCCGATCTCGATGACTTCCATCTCCGTCACGGGCCAGCCGCCGTCATCCGTCGTGGCTTCAAGGTCAATAATCAGCCAATGAGGCATCGTGCAGGTTCCCGTCTCTTCCCTTCTTGATGGGGATAGAGCGTAGCCCGGCCGCGTAGTTCCGCCTAGGCGTTATTCGATCTCCAGCAAAACCTGGCGATTGCGTACCTGATCGCCGGCAATCACCTGCACGCCTTTAATCACCCCATCGATCCCGGCGCTCAGCGAGTGCTCCATTTTCATCGCTTCAAGCACCAGCAGCAGTTGGCCTTTGCTCACGCGTTCACCGTTGCTCACGCGCACAGCAACGATGGCCCCGTCCATCGGCGCCTTGACCGTGCCGCTCTGGACGTCGGCCTGACGGCTCGCCGCCTGGTGGGTGCGGTTGGTCACGTGCAAGCCCGGCAGCCACAGCTGGTCACCGTCGAGGTGGTAGGCGACGCGGCGGCGAATGCCGTTGAGCACCACGGTGGCACAGTGGCCGTCGGTGGTGAGGGCCAGCGGGGCCAGGGGCACGTTGTGGAGTTCGTCGTTGACCTCCAGGCGGTAAGTGCCCGCGACGCTGGCGTTGTTGCGCCAGCCCGCGAGGCTTTGGGGATGTTGCTCGGCGCCGTGTTGATAGAACAGCGCGGCGGCCAGGCTGAGGTGCTCGGCGGACACCGGCTGGTGCGGGATGTGGTTGAAGTGTTCGGCGATAAACCCGGTGCTGAAATCGCCACGGATAAAATCCCCCTGCTTGAGCAAATCCGCCAGGAACCGTTGATTGGTGGTTACGCCCAGCAACAGCGTGTCTTCCACCGCGCGCAGCAATTTGCGTCGCGCTTCCTCGCGGGTGGCGCCGTGGGCGATGAGCTTGCCCAGCATCGGGTCGTAGAACGGGCTGATGCGCTGGCCCTCGCACACGCCATGATCGATGCGCACGCCAGCGGCCGGTTGCCAGCGCAGCACCTCGCCGGTTTGCGGCAGGAAGCCCTGGGCCGGGTCTTCGGCGTACAGGCGCACTTCCATGGCGTGGCCGCTCAGGGTCACGTCCGCTTGCGTCAGCGGCAGGGGCTGGCCGGCGGCGATCTGCAGTTGCCAGTCCACCAGGTCAAGGCCGGTAATCAGCTCGGTGACCGGGTGTTCCACTTGCAGGCGGGTGTTCATCTCCAGGAAGTAGAACTGGCCGTTGCGGTCGAGCAAAAACTCCACGGTGCCCGCGCCCACGTAGTGCACCGCGCGCCCGGCTTGCAGGGCGGCCTCGCCCATGGCCTGGCGCAGTTCGGCAGTCATGACCGGGCAGGGCGCTTCTTCGATGATTTTTTGATGGCGGCGCTGGATCGAACAGTCGCGCTCGCCCAGGTAGATCAGTTGGCCGTGGCTGTCGCCGAACAGCTGGATTTCGACATGGCGCGGATCGATCAGCGCTTGCTCCAGGATCAGTTCGTCGCTGCCAAACGCGTTCTTGGCTTCGGAGCGGGCCGTGTGCAGGTTTTCCAGCAGGGCGCCGGCCGTGTGCACCAGGCGCATGCCGCGCCCACCGCCGCCAGCGCTGGCCTTAATCATCAGCGGGTAGCCGATACGTTCGGCTTCGTGTTGCAGGGTGGCGTCGTCTTGGGCGCCGCCCTGATAGCCGGCGATGCACGGCACACCGGCGTCGAGCATGGCGAGCTTGGACAGGCGCTTGCTGCCCATCAGTTCGATGGCCGCGACGCTGGGGCCGATGAAGGTCAGGCCGGCCGCGAGGCAGGCGCGGGCGAAGTCGGGGTTTTCCGAGAGGAAGCCGTAGCCGGGGTGGATGGCGTCGGCGCCGGTTTTGCGGGCCGCATCGAGAATCGCCGCGATATTGAGATAGGACTGTTGCACGGGCGCGGGGCCGATGTGCACGGCTTCGTCGGCCATCTGCACATGCAGGGCGTCCGCGTCAGCGTCGCTGTAGACGGCCACGGTGCGGTAGCCCAGGGCCTGGGCGGTGCGCTGGATGCGGCAGGCGATTTCGCCGCGGTTGGCGATGAGGATTTTGTTGAATGCGGGCATGGGGTTATCCCTTGGCTGACTGGGTGTTTGTGCTGGCCTCTTCGCGAGCAAGCCCGCTTCCACAGGTGGAACGCATTTCAAAATGTGGGAGCGGGCTTGCTCGCGAAAGCGTCATTTGCACCACCCTGGCTTGCGCTTCTGCACAAACGCCTGCGTCCCCTCAATCCCTTCTTCACCGGTTACCGCCTCGGCAAACCACTGCGCCCCGCGATCCAATACCACCGCCAGCGGCTCATCCACACTGGCCAGCAACAAGGCCTTGGTCCGCCCATTCGCCCCCGGCGCACAGCGCAAAACCTGCCCCAACACCTCATCCAACCGCTCGGCCAACGCCTGCGGATCACGCTCGGTAAAGTGCACCACCCCCAGCCGCTCGGCTTCCACCCCGTCAAACCGTGCCGCCGTCAGCGCCAGTCGGCGGGCCTGGGTCAGCCCGATGCGCTTGACCACAAACGGCGCAATCTGCGCCGGCAACAAGCCCAGACTGGTCTCCGGCAAACCGAACTGCGCCTGGTGATCGGCAATCGCAATATCACTCACGCAGGCCAAGCCAAACCCGCCGCCGAGCACTGCGCCTTGCAGCACCACGATCACCACCTGAGGCACCGCCTCGACGGCTTGCAGCAAGGTGCCAAATGCGCGGTTGAGCGCCTGCAATTGCTCGCCAGCGTTGACCAGGTCCTTCACATCCGCCCCGGCGCAGAAGTGCCCGCCGGCGCCGCTGATGACCACGGCGCGCGTACGGGCATCCAGTTGCGCCAGCACCGCGTGTAGCTCGTTGACCATCTCCAGGCTCATCGCATTGCGGCAACCGGGCCGGTTGAGGGTGATGTGCAGCACGCCGTTATGCGGCTCCAGCAGCAAGGTGTTCATGGTTTTTTCCCCGGCAAGGTGCCCATCAGTTTGCAGATGATGCCCAGCATGATTTCGTCGGCGCCGCCGCCAATCGACACCAGCCGCACATCGCGGTACGCACGCGCCACCGGGTTGTCCCACATAAAGCCCATGCCGCCCCAGTATTGCAGGCAACTGTCGCTGACTTCACGGCCCAGGCGTCCGGCCTTGAGCTTGGCCATGGAGGCCAGGCGGGTCACGTCCTGGCCCTTGATGTATTGCTCGGTGGCTTGGTACACCAGTGCGCGCAGGCATTCGATCTCGGTGGACAGTTCAGCCAGGCGGAAGTGGATGACCTGGTTGTCGATCAGCGCCTTGCCGAAGGTCTGGCGTTCCTTGCAGTACGCGATGGTGCTGTCGATGCAGTACTCCAGGCCCTTAATCATATTGGCCGCGCCAAACAGGCGTTCTTCCTGGAATTGCAGCATCTGCATCATGAAGCCCGCGCCTTCGTGGCCGATGCGGTTGCGTTGCGGCACACGCACGTTGTCGAAGAACACCTGGGCGGTCTCGGAGCTGTGCATGCCGAGCTTTTCCAGGGCCGGGCTGACGCTGATGCCTGGCGTGTTCATCGGCACCATGATGAGCGATTTGTTGATATGGGGCTTGTCGTCGGAGGTGTTGGCCAGCAGGCAGATAAAGTCGGCGCTGGGGGAGTTGGTGATCCACATCTTGCTGCCGTTGATCACGTAGTCGCTGCCGTCCTTGCGCGCATGGGTCTTGAGCCCGGCCACATCGGACCCGGCGCCGACTTCCGAAACGCCAATGCAACCGACCTGTTCGCCGCTGATGGCCGGGCGCAGGAATTCGTCGCGCAGTTCATCGCTGCCGAAGCGGGCGAGGGCGGGGGTGCACATGTCGGTCTGCACGCCGATGGCCATGGGGATGCCGCCGCAGCGGATGCTGCCGAACTCTTCGGCGGCGACGATGGAGTAGCTGTAGTCCAGGCCCATGCCGCCGAACTGTTCCGGCTTGGAGATGCCCAGCAGGCCGAGGTCGCCGGCCTTGCGGAAGATCTCGTGGATGGGGAAGCGACCGGCTTTTTCCCATTCATCCACGTGGGGGTTGATCTCGCGGTCGACGAAGGCGCGCACGGTGCGGCGCAGTTCCTGGTGTTCTTGGGTAAAGAGCATTTTTATTGTTCTCCGGTTAGAAACGCGCCACACCAAAACTGTTGGGTTGCAACTCGCGCACGTCGGCCTCGTGGCAGATATCCAGCAACAAGCCGAGCAGGGTCCGCGTATCCCGTGGGTCAATCAGCCCGTCGTCCCACAGGTTGGCACTGCCGTACAACGCGGTGGACTGGCTGTCGAGCTTCTGCGCGGTGACCTGCTCCAGCATGTCCAGCACCTTGGGGTCGGGCACCACACCGTTTTTCAACTGCTTGGCCTCGGTGACAATCCGCAGCACCTTGCCCGCCTGCGCACCGCCCATCACGGCCGTGCGGCTGTTGGGCCAGGCGAAGATAAAGCGCGGGTCCAGGCCACGGCCGCACATCGCATAGTTGCCGGCGCCGTAGGAGCCGCCGACCACAATCGTCAGTTTAGGCACCCGCGCATTCGCCACCGCCTGGATCATCTTCGCGCCGTGCTTTATCACCCCTTGCTGCTCTGACTCGGTGCCCACCATAAAGCCGGTGGTGTTGTGCAGGAACAGCAGCGGCGTGCGGCTCTGGTCGCACAGCTGGATAAATTGCGCGGCCTTGCTTGCGCCCTTGGGCGTGATCGGGCCGTTGTTGCCGATCACACCGACGGCGCGGCCGTGGATGTGCAGGTGGCCGCAGACGGTGTGGGCGTCGAACTCGCTTTTGAATTCGAGGAAGTTCGACCCGTCCGCCAGGCGCGCGAGGATTTCGCGCACGTCATAGGGTTTTTTCGGGTCGTCGGGGATCAGGCCCAGCAGTTCTTCGATGGGGTACAGCGGTTCGCGGTAAGTGCGCTGCATAGCCGCTGGCAGACGATCATTCCACGGCAAGGCGCTGACGATTTCACGCACGATGCGCACGCCGTCCGTGTCGTTTTCCGCCAGGTATTCAGCGGTGCCGGCGACTTGGGCGTGCATCTCGGCGCCGCCCAGTTCTTCATCCGTCGCCACTTCGCCGGTCGCGGCTTTCAGCAGCGGCGGCCCGGCGAGGAACAGCTTGGCCTTGCCCCGTACCACCACCACGTAATCCGACAGCCCCGGCTGATACGCCCCGCCCGCCGTGGCCGAGCCGTGTACCACGGTGATCTGCGGCAAGCCCATGGCCGACAGGCGTGCCTGGTTGGCAAAACTGCGTGCGCCTTCGACGAAAATCTCGGCGGCGTAGTTGAGGTTGGCGCCGCCGCTCTCGGCCAGGGTCACCACCGGCAGTTTGTTTTCCAGGGCGATCTGTTGCAGGCGCAGGGATTTTTTCAGGCCGCTGGGGGAAATCGTGCCGCCCTTGATCGCGCTGTTGTTGGCCACCACCAGCATGCGCACGCCGCTGACGTAACCGATGCCGGCGATCAGGCCACCGCCGGCGGCGCTGCCGTCCTTGTCGTCGTGCAGCTTGTAGCCGGCCAGGCTGGCCAGTTCGAGAAACGGCGCGCCGGGGTCCAGCAGCAGGTTGAGGCGTTCACGGGGCAGCAATTGGCCGCGCTGGTCGAACTTGGCGCGGGCCTCTTCGGCCTTGTCCAGCAGGTTCTGCTCCAGCTGGCGCAGGTGCTGGATGCCGATCAGCATGGCCTCGCGGTTCTGCGCGAACTGGGCGCTGTGGGGGTCGATCAGGGAGTCAATCAGCGGCATGGTTTATTGCTCCGCCTTGAGCACGTCGGGCAAGTAAGCGCGGTGGAAGCCGTTGAACGGCTCACTCGATGGATGCGCCTTGTGCAAGGGCCAGGCGCGGCTGCCCAGGCTGGCGGCGCCGTCGATGCGCAGGGTGCTGCCACTGATAAAGGCGGCGGCGGGGCTGAGCAGGAAGACGATGGCGGCGCTGACTTCCGATTCGGTGCCGATGCGCTTGAGCGGCACATGCTCGCGCAGGGTAGGGATCACCGCTTTGAACGCGCCTTCGTAGGTGTCCATGCCGCTGGAGGCGATCCAGCCCGGCGCCACGGCGTTGACCCGCACCCCGGCGCAGCCCCACTCAAACGCGGCGGTCTTGGTGAAGTTGTCCATGCCCGAACGCGCCGCGCCCGAGTGGCCCATGCCGGGCATGCCGCCCCACATGTCGGCGAGCATGTTGACGATGGCGCCGCCGTGCTTGCTCATCGACTGGTTGAACACTTCCCGCGCCATCAGGAAGCCGCCGACGAGGTTGGTGCGCAACACGGTTTCAAAACCTTTTTGATTGATCGACGCCAGCGGTGACGGGTACTGGCCACCGGCGTTGTTCACCAGGCCGTGGATCGGCCCGTGGTCGCTGAGGATCTGCGCGACCAGCGCCTTCACCGCCTCTTCATCACGAATGTCGCAGGCCAGCCAATGGGCGCGGCCGCCATCTTCGGCAATTTCTGCGGCGACGGTTTGCAGCTTCTCGGGTTTGCGTCCCACCAGAATCACATTGGCACCGAGGGCCGCCAGTTCATGGGCGGTGCAACGGCCAATGCCGCTGCCGCCACCGGTGACAATCACGGTGTGCCCCTGGAACAGGTCGGCTTTGAAGATCGAGTCGAAGGCCACGGCAACGCTCCTGTTAATTGAGTTGATCGGCGAGGTGTTGCGGCACGGCGATGGGGATTTCCAGCAACTGCTGGGCGAAGGCCTTGCCTTGCGGGTCGATGCGCAGGCTGGCGATACCGCCGCCGCCCAGGGCGTTTTCCAGGAGGAAATTGAGGCTATGGCTGCCGGGCAGGTACCAGCGTTCGACGCGCCCGTGCAGCGGGTCGAGCACGTGGCTCATCCAGTCGACGATTACTGCGGGCGTCAGCGCTTCGGCGATCCACGGCAGGTACTCCGGTGCGCGGGCGATCACGCCGATATTGCTGTGGTTGCCCTTGTCGCCGGAGCGCGCCACGGCGAGTTTGACCAGGGGCACGCTGGCGTCGGCGGCGCCTTGGGGTTGGGGCGGATAGATTGCCGCCGCCGGTGTTTGCAGCGGGTGGGCGCTGGGCAGTTCGACGCTGTGGCGCTGGCCCTGGAAGTCGATCACGGGCGCACAGAAGGATTTATCCACCAGGAATGAAAACAGGCGAATCAATGGATACACGGTGGGCCGCCCACCGACGATCCCGGTGAGCCCCGGCGCCATGCCCGTGGCGGCCTGAGCGATCTCGCGGGCAAACAGCACCAGCGCCTGTTTGTTGGGGTGGCGCACCGCGAGTTTCACCACCACTTCGCGGCAATCGTGGCGCCGTGCGTGGGCACCATAGGTGGCTTCGCTGCCGAGCAGTTCGATATTCACTTCGGTGTAGGGTGCCCAGCCGCGTTGGCTGAACAGTTCGGCGGTCTTGTCGATGATCGCCTGGCTGACCCGCTCGGCCTTGGCCACGGCGTCGATCCCGGCGATCAGGCAACTGGCGGTGCAACGGAAACCGTCCGGGTAGGTGGCGCTGACCTTGTACTGGTCGGTCGGTGGCAGGCCCTTGGCGCCGTGCAGGTGCACGCGGTTTTCGCCCTGCTGCTGCAGGGTGACCTGGCTGAAGTCGCAGATCACATCCGGCAGCAGGTAGGCGCGCGGGTCGCCAATCTCATACAACAGTTGTTCGGCCACGCTCAGCTCGCTGATTAGCCCGCCCGTGCCTGCGACTTTGCTCACCGTGAACGCGCCGTCGGCGCTGACTTCGACGATGGGGAAGCCGATGTGTGCGTAGTCCGGCACGTCGCGCCAATCGGTGAAGTTGCCGCCGGTGCACTGCGCGCCGCATTCGATGATGTGCCCGGCCAGGGCGGCTTGGGCGAGGCGGTCGTAGTCGTCCCAGGACCAGTCGAAGGCATGCACCAAGGCGGCGCTGACCACGGCACTGTCGACGACGCGGCCGGTGATGACGATGTCGGCGCCCAGTGCCAGCGCAGCGGCAATGCCCGGCGCGCCGAGGTAGGCGTTGGCGGACACGCACACGGGCGGCAGGGGGGCGCCGTTGAACATGTCGGTGATGCCGTGGAGTTTTTTGAGTTCGGGTTGCAGGTCATCGCCTAGCAGTACGGCGATTTTCAGCGCGATGCCGGCCTTGTCACAGGCCGCTTGCAGGGCGGCGGCACAGGCCTGGGGGTGGATGCCGCCCGCGTTGCTAATCACGCGGATACCCTGGCGCTGGATCTCGGCCAGCAACGGCGTGAGTACCTCGACAAAATCCGTGGCGTAGCCGGCCTGGGGGTCTTTCATCCGCGCGCCGGCGAGGATCGACATCGTCACCTCCGCCAGGTAGTCGAATACCAGGTAATCCAGCGCGCCGCCGTGCACCAACTGGGCGGCGGCGGTGCAGGTGTCGCCCCAGAAGGCGCTGGCGCAGCCGATACGAACCGTGTCACGCATGAGAAATCCTTCCTCTGATGGCTGTTGCCGAGACTACCAAGCAAGCGCTTGGTCTGTAAACTCCCGACACAGATTTTGCCCAAGCGCTTGCTTGGGTGGCGGCCACGGCCTAAATTGCCGGCCAAGACGTCAGTAGAAGTAGAGGAGAGTGGCATGGATGAGCACAACGCCCTGCGGGTGATGCGCACCATGGTCGATGGCGGCCAGTTGACCGACCCCGACAGTGCCCGGGGCAAGTTGCTGCAGACGGCGGCGCACCTGTTCCGCAACAAAGGCTTCGAGCGCACCACCGTGCGTGACCTGGCGAGTGCCGTGGGCATTCAGTCCGGGAGCATTTTTCATCACTTCAAGAGCAAGGACGAGATCCTGCGGGCGGTGATGGAAGAAACCATCCACTACAACACCGCGATGATGCGCGCCTCCCTCGAAGAAGCGCGCGACGTGCGCGAGCGCGTGCTGGCGCTGATTCGCTGCGAATTGCAATCGATCATGGGCGGCAGCGGCGAGGCCATGGCCGTGCTGGTGTACGAGTGGCGCTCGCTGTCGGCCGAAGGCCAGGCGCAGGTGCTGGCGCTGCGTGATGTGTACGAAGAGATCTGGCTGCAGGTGCTCGGCGAGGCCAAGGCCGCCGGTTATATCCGGGGCGATGTGTTTATCACCCGGCGCTTTCTTACTGGGGCGTTGTCCTGGACCACGACGTGGTTTCGCGCCGAGGGCAGCCTGACCCTGGAGCAATTGGCCGAAGAAGCGCTGCTGATGGTGCTTAAAGCCGATTGATGAGCAAGCTATTAATTTGACGGTGGAAAGTTGTCTCTCCCGACAAAAACGCCTAGCTTATCGCCATCAGAGTATTCAACGGTGTGTGCCTCAATGTTTTCGCCATGGCGGCTGGCTGCAGGAGTTACCTTTTTGGCACTGGGCACCGCAGGGTGGGCGCCGGCTTCGGCTGCGCAATTGGTGAGGATCGGCGCGGCGCACTTCCCGCCCTACACCGTACGCCCTGAGCAAGGCGCCGACACTGGCTTGCTGCCGCAACTGGTGGAGGCCCTGAACACCGCGCAGAGCGACTACCAGTTTGTGCTGGTGCCCACCTCCATTCCGCGGCGTTTCCGGGATTTCGAGCAGGGCCGGGTCGACATGGCCATCTTCGAAAATCCCGAATGGGGCTGGCAGAAGATTGCCCACGCCAGTGTCGACATGGGCCTGGAGGATGCGGAAGTCTTCGTCGCCCAGCGTGAGCCCGGGCGCGAGCAGGGCTATTTCGCCGACCTTGCGGGCAAACGCCTGGCGGTGTTCAGCGGTTATCACTACGCCTTCGCCAACTTCAACCCCGACCCCAAGTACATGGCCGAACACTTCAACGCCACGTTGACCTATTCCCATGACAGCAACTTGCTGATGGTCGCGCGCGGGCGTGCCGATATCGCGCTGGTGACGCGTTCGTACCTGAGTGATTTCATGGTGCGCAATGCGGATATGGCGGGGCAGTTTTTGGTGTCGGAGCGTATCGACCAGGTGTATCACCACTACGCGTTGCTGCGGCCCAAGGCGCCGATTACGGCCGAGGCGTTTGCCGGGTTGCTCAAGCGGTTGCGGGAAAACGGCGAGATGCTGAAGATTTTCGAGCCGTATCGCATTGACGTCATGCCAACGCCCTGAGCGGGTTATCACAACTCCAAATGTGGGAATGGGCTTGTGTGGGAGCGGGCTTGCTCGCGAATGCGGTGTATCAGTCGAAATACCTGTGACTGACACACCGT